>DAIQQT010000223.1:0-5199 GCA_036786685.1 Trichlorobacter sp. | reverse complement strand
GCCGGAATAGGAAATGATGATAAGGCCTTCACCGGGGGCAACTCCCCGTAATTCTTTGTCCAGATCCTTGAATCCGGTCTTGAAGCGATATTTGTTCACCCTGGCAACAAACTGCTGATAGGCTGTAGCCCTGCCGTCAAAGCTGATCAGGTCTGCAGCGTTTACCCCGTGGGCACCGTCCAGCTCTGCTGCCAGTTTTTCAAGGTTGCGGCGGGCCTCATCAATCACCGTTGCCGGATCGTCCCCCTGCTGGACCTTGCCGGTCATGACCAGTGCCAGACCGGCAAGGGAACGCTGCACAGCATGGGTGCGGATGATTCGGGCATAGTGGGCGGCATTGGCTGCGGTGGGGACGTAATCAGCCAGTTCAAGCAGGTAGGGGGTGCCGCCAGCTGCTTCAAGCTTGCCGGATTTTTTAAGGGCGGCGGTCAGGGTAGTAAAGTCAATCGGCGTTCCGGCCTGCTGTAGATCCATCTGGGCGCAGAAAATATGCCTGTGGCGTTCAAGGTAGAAGTCTTCCCTGCCGATGATCTCGGTCACGGTTTTAACGGCGTGGTTATCCACCATCACAGCCCCGAGGCAGGACTGCTCCGCCTCGGGGCTCCAGTGGGCGGCGTGGGTGGTTTCAGGCTGCGGCATTGGTGGTGTCCTGGGCGGCTTTCAGGTCGTCGATCAGTCGGGCAAGCCGGTCTTCAGCTTGGTCGGCAAAGTTTGCAACAGCCCGTAAGCTAAAGGCCTGTTGGGTTGGATGCTCGTTATGCATAGCCATAGCATCAAGAGACAGGCAAAGCAGGCGTTGGTCCTCTGCAATTGCCTCTAAGGCTCCGATCAGGTTGCTGGGGTTCATGGTCTTTACTCCTTTCAAGGGTGGTTGAGTGTGCTTCAAAAAAATAAGACATTTTAAGACGTTATCCGGGGGCGGTGGTCTCCCAGAACCGCCAGTCTTCCAACAGGGTGCCGTCAGGGGGCAGTAGCCCGGCAGCCCTAAACCGTGCGGCATTGTTGGTCATGATCTCGCCGGGGGGCGGCATCCGGTTAATCTGGCTTTGCAGCATCGGCAGGTCACGGCGGTTTGCAAGGAATGTGTCCTCGACGGTAAGGAAGTGGCTGGCTATCAGCAGCAGCGGCTTCAAGGGGTGCAGGCCCAGCAGGGTCTTGGCTGCCTTGGCATCCTTGGCGGCGAAGAGGTAAGGCTTACCCTGGGTGGTCTCGTAGGCATAATTCCACCAGGCAATAAAGGTCTGGTGGTCACCTGATGGGGGTCGCTTCGATTTTGGAGAAGCGACAAGAGATTCTTTAAATCTATATCTACTAAGTAGCTGTGGAGTGACTGCGGAATCAGTGTGGAGTGATTGTGGAATATCTTCTTGCAACCCATTACTATTATTTATATTTGCCGTGGAGTCAGTGCGGAATGGTTGTGGAGCCAGTGCGGAATTGCCTGATTGTGGAATATCGCCTTGTAATGCGCTGTTATTATTTTCTTTTTGTGCGGAAGTCAGAGTCACTATCATTTGCAAGTCCAGAAATGTTTTTACCGTTTTTGAATCCCAAGAAAATATTCGCCCATACTCACGCATAGACCGAACAGTCCCGTCTTGCCGGTCGGCTGTTATCCGTGCTGCGGCCTCTAGCCTGGTGTAGGGGCGGTCTGTTGGTAGTGTGGTCAACAGGTCTCGGTTAATGGGAATCCACTGCATCTATGAGCCTCAGTCATGCCTCAGAAAAATATGCGGGAAGGGGAGTTGAGGCGGACTCTCCGTATCGTCTGGCCGGACTATCCCGCAGGCCGTAAAAACCTAAGTTCACCTAATATTTTCAGCGGCTTGTTTAGATGTTGACATTTGATGACATTTTCAGCCGCCTACTCAAGCTTGCTCGTCTGCGGTCTCGGGATTATCCTCTGCGTCCATGCGCCAGACGGCATCCCAGCCATACGCCTCAATCGCCAGCTCCATCAGGTCAGAGCCACGCCATAACCAGACTTCGCCATGCCGGATAAGATCGGGACGCTGTAGTTTGCGCCCGGTCCTCTGGAACAATTCAGCTTTAGTAAATGCCGTGGAGATCGCGTTGCGGACACTTTGCGGAACATTGCCGCCAATCGTAGGCCGGTGGTTAGGATCAGCGGCAGCGTCACGCCAACCAAAGCCCTTGAAGTCTGGCAGCGGTGGGCCATCATCCCCACGTGGACCTGGTGGTTCTTGGGCTCGTAGTTCCTCAATTTGGCTGATCAGCTCGGCGATCTTGTCGGCGCTCATAAGCCACGCTCCATAAGTTGCAGAACTTCGTCTGATTTGAAGCGGGTCATTCGTGCTCCGAACCTGACTCTGGTTAGATGTCCGTCACGTACCAGCCCCCATGCCTTAGCTGATTTGCAGCTCAGAGCTGCTTGAACATCTTTGATTGTGATCAACATTCCCGGCTGTAGGCGGGGGGTGGTGGTGTCCATAAGTGGCCTCCTGTGGTTGTCTGCTGTAATGTGTGTTGTTGCCTTATCATTTGTGGTAAGGTATACTTATCACAATTGATAATGTCAACATTAAACCTATCATTTATGATAGGAAAGCGGGAAGGCTCTGGAATTACATGGGAAGAGGCAGAGGAAGCAGTAAAACTCCTGATGTTTTGGTCAAGTTGCTTAAAGATGCTGTATCACGTAAAAGTCAGAGTGCCGTATCAAGAGAGACCGGAATTGGACTTGCCGTTATAAATAGGTATGTCAGGGGGATTGGTGAGCCTACATCAAAGAACTTGAAGATTTTGTCTGTCTATTTTGATGTCCCTGTGTTTGAATTACGAGGGGAAAAAGACACCTTAGATGATCGACATATTTCAAAAAATAGATTGATAGAGTTAGTATATTTTACTTTTGAGGATTTGCTGGAACGTCATTTGGATAAAGCTCTTGCTTTAACCCTTGATGAATCTAACAGGGACTTCATTGAGGCGGCTTATGATATTGCTTCACTCACCTCTGGTTGGTATCAAGAATTGTCCCGACCATCTAACAGGCAGCTAGAGGACAAAGCCAGAGCGGTTATTGAAAAGTTTCACAAAGACGTTAGTCGAATACCGGATGTTCCTTTTCAAAGGCTTGTTGATTTTTCATTTACACTTTAATAGCCCTTTAAAAACAGGAGAAATAAGGAGAAGGAATAGCCGGTTTCTCTTCTCCCGGAAAAAGCAGAAAAAACCAGAAAAATAATAAGACAAAACAAGATGTTTTACGCAGAAAGGGCAGCCGTTACCGGTTGCCCTTTGGTGTGTGTGGGTATGCTGAAAACTGGCGAAAAAAGGCGAAGGATACAGGCTTTGCTGCTAACTGCGAAAAAGGCGACATTTTGCGACAGTTCTGCCGGTGCCTGGTGCAGGTGGTGGGGTCAGGCAGCAGCTACCCGCAAGCTGCCCAGTTGCCGTGAACGTGCCTTGGGCTTGATAACGATCTGGACATCCCGGCCCAGCAGGTTCAGGAAGTGAAACAGGCGTTCCATGGAAAAGCCTTTCAGGCGTCCACGAATTAAGGCTGATACCTTGGGCTGATCTATTCCCAGCAATTCTGCTGCCTGTGCCTGGGTAAGGTGCTTTCTTTTGATGATGTCATGTATCTGGATAGAGAGCAGGGCCTTTGCCTGCATTTCTTCGGCATCAGGTAGTTCAAGGTCTGCAAACACGTTACCGCTGCTGTGGTATACTTCTATCTCTTCTTTCATATCTTGTTACCTCCCTTTGCCCCGGTGCAACTCTTCAGCAATCTTCAACCGCGTCTTGATCTTCTCTATTTCTGCTTGAGGCGTGGCAATCCCTGTTTTTGATTTCTTCTGAAATACATGCAACACATAGACTACATCCGCAAAGCGTACCGTATAGACAGCCCGGTATGTATCGCCGTCATGATCTTCAACAATCTCCAGTACGCCTGCACCTGAAAAGCCTTTCAGCGGCTTGGCGTCGGGATGCTTCCCGCCTGCCTGGGCCATGAAGAGAGCAACACCAAAGAAACGCCTGACGTCTTCCGGCATTTCTTTTAGGTCTTTCAGGCTGCTGGCAATCCACTCAACAGGTTTTGTAGGCTTGACATTCATTGTACCCCCATTATGCCATAATTGGCATAAATATAAACAACAAAAATTCAATCATGCTTTTGCTGCCTTGGCTATCCGGTACACGCTGGCAATACCTATTTCCAGTTCATCAGCTACCGCTTGCTTGGTCTTGCCCTGGGCCAGCAGTTCAAGTGCCTTGTCAGACAGTGCCCGTGCTGTTGCCTTGCGGCCTTGGTAGCGCCCTGCATCTTTGGCCAGCCTGATCCCTTCCCGCTGCCGTTCCAGCATCATTTCCCTTTCAAACTGTGCAATTGACGCCAGCATAGAAAGCATCAGCTTACCGGTGGGGGTGGAGGTGTCCAGGTTGATGTTCAAGACCTTGAAGGAAACCTTTCTGGCTTCCAGTGTCTCTACGATCTCTAACAGGTGTTTGGTGCTGCGGGCTATCCGGTCCAGCTTGCAAACTATTACCGTGTCACCTTCCCGGAGGTGGTCAAGCATTGCCGCCAGCTGTGGGCGGTCTTGCTTCACGCCTGATGCTTTTTCTTTGAAGATCTTATCAACACCAGCACCGTTTAGTTGCTCAAGCTGTGCGGTCAGTTCCTGGCCTTCTGTGCTTACCCGTGCATATCCGATGATTGCCATGATAGTTCCTCCCTATATGGTTGCTATCAACAAGTTAAATACTATGTGATAAACCTATCAATAGGGTTAAGGACTGTCAAGCTTTTTAAAAAATCAGCGGTTTCAAGGTTTGTAAGTTGTTGATTTTACATAAGCGGAACCTATCACGTTTTTGCTATCAATAGAGCATGGGCTATTGATAGTGTTTTGGTGTGGCAGCACGGCCCATTTTTCGGCAGTGCTATAAAATCAACTGATTGTGTTTTGATATGTTGTCAACCGGCTTAATCTTCAGCCCGTTGAATATGTAGATGCCAAAGGAGAAAAACGTCCGATGTACGAAATGGGATATAAAAAGGCGACTACTTAAATTGTAGCCGCCTTTTGTGTGAAGTGATGTTGATTCGGTGTAGAGCTATAGGAACCGCCTGTAATCGCAGTGCAGGGCCTCGGCAAGGCGCTTGGCACTGACAATACCAATAATACGCTTACCGTTCTCCATTTCGCTGATGTGCCGCTGGGGAATGCC
>DAIQQT010000222.1:0-5215 GCA_036786685.1 Trichlorobacter sp. | reverse complement strand
ATAATCAGCGGGTCATCCAGACGAAAGCTCTCCACCTTGCCCCGCACAAAGGCCCGGTTGGCCAGATAGAGCGGCAAAATCTGTCGCAGACCGGTATCTCCACTGTACAGCTCGTAACGTTCAACAAACAGCTCTGCCAGATCCCGGCGGCCATGATTTTCAAGGTCCATTGCCAGAAAGGCCACATCCGCTGCCGTGTCGCTATACCGAAACTTTTCATTGAACTCGATGCAGTCAAAGATATGCACCTGACCATCCAGACAGATATTTTCGGTGTGCAGATCACCATCGCACTCACGGATAAAGCCTTGCTGCAGGCGACGTTGAAACAGCGCTGCATCCTGATCTAAACGTTGTAATGCCAGCTCCGCTATCTGTGCATGCTGCTGTTCTGTCAGGGTACGACCGCAAAAGGACACGGTCTGACGCAGATTTTCCAGCCAGTTACTTCTGATCGCCTCCAGCGTGCCAAACAGGGCGATACCATCCCCTCGTACTGCCTCCCCGTGGAATAACGCCACCTTCTTTGCGATGGCATCAATATCTGCCTCAGTTACCTCACCCTGCTCCAGCAGCCGGGACATCATCCGTTCCTGCGGCATCCTGCGCATCTTGACCGCGTACTCAATAACCGGTCCATCAGCATGAAACGTGGGCAGGCCATCGGCATCTTGATAGAGCGCAACCACATCCAGGTAGATATCTGGAGACAAACGACGATTCAGACGCAACTCTTCATGGCAGTAGAAGCGGCGCTTTTCAAGGGAGGTAAAATCAAGAAAACCAAAGTCTACCGGCTTCTTGATCTTGTAGACATACCGGTCTGTCAGGAAGAGATGTGAGATATGGGTCTGCAGGTGCTGCACTGCGGTGGTGGGGTCAGGGTAGGTTTGAGGATCAAGCATCTGATCGATAAGAAAACGATCCATGATAACTCCTGATCTGTCGTAGTTAATACTATCTAAAAATTAATTTGAAAGTTCAAAAGGAAGTAAGTGCCCATAAAATTAACACCTTAATGAGAGAGCATACGTTGTATTGGTACTATTGCCGTTGGCACTAAACGTGATGCCGGTCCACAATGGGCATCCTGGTCATCAAAGAAGATATCAGCTCCAAAGGCTGCCAGTATTTCATGTTTACTGACACCACCCATAAAATGCACTTCATCAATTCGCACATTCCAAGCATGTAACGTTCTAATCACCCGTTCATGGGCCGAGCTGTTTCGGGCGGTTATCAGTGCCGTCCGTATCGGAGCTTCAGTCAATCCATATCCAGCCTGAATCTTTGCAATGGTTCTGAGGAGCGGAGCAAAAGGGCCATCTGGCAGTGGCTTGGTGGCATTTTCTCGTTCAAACTGGATAAAGGCTTCAAGTCCCTTTTCCTGATAAATCCGCTCCGATTCAGCTGAAAAGAGAACCGCATCACCATCAAAGGCTATTCTGATTGCTTTGCAGGTTCTGTGTTCAGTCTGTTGTGGCGGGCCGTAAATTCTGGCAGCGGCAAAACCGGCATTAATGGCAGCCTGTACATCTTCCTCATGTGCTGAAAGAAACAGGTCAACCTTGTAGGCGCCCAGATAGTTGGCTTGGGATGCACCGCCAGTCCAGGCAGAGCGAGCAATGTCCAGACCATAGTGTTCGATGGCTTTGGTGATCCTCAGGCTGGTGATGGCATTATTTCTGGAAAGTATAATGACTTCCACCCTGCGTGGTTGCCCTTCCTGATTTAACGACATCAGGTTCTGGATCAAGCGAAAACCGGTGCCAGGTCTGGGAGCATCTTCCACATGGGCAAGCTGGTAGTTGATAAAGGCATCAACTCCGTCCCGTTCAAACAGTGCGTTTTCCTCTTCAAGGTCAAAGAGCGCCCTGGAAGAGATCCCAACCACCAGTACGTTACTCAGATCATAGGACATGGGTATCCCCGCTCACAACTGAGACCATACCAAGGCTTACCCAGTTAATCATGATACCTTTCACCGGTTTGCCTGGATGCAGTGTCGCTACTGCGGCTGCATAGGCAGCCAGTTGTGGATAGTAGTGGCCAGCCCTTTCCTGCAGTCCTGAGAGTTCAATCTGGTCTGATTTATGGTCAACAATCCAGAATCCATCAGCAGTTTCAACCAGCAGGTCAATGGTACCGGTGACTACTGTCCCAGCCTCATTCAGGGAGACAAACGGCTCTTCACTGCGCAGGGCCACAGGAGAAAGCTGCCGTGCAAGGTAGGCATTGAATGATTGAACTAAATCGGCAACCAGAGCAGATTCTTCCGGGCTGATTTGGTCATCCAGCAGTTCTGGAAGCCGGGCATATAACTCAGACCTTGCCAATAGCAACTCAAAGCAACGGTGCAAAAGAGTTCCGCGGTCAGCAGCCTGCATACCTTTAAGCAGCTCAATCGGGTTGGCATATGATTCAGTAGTGCAATGGACAGCTGTCTCCTGCAGGCCATGCAGAGAAGATGGGGTACAGTGCTCTGGCGTCAACCCCTGCGGCAGATTACGGGGCGCAATGGCGATACGTCCATAGGGGGGCAAGTCTGCTGATTCATCAGCCGGCGTCAGTTCTTGCGCTTCCTTGCCAACCACGGTAATCCTGCAGTCCACCGGAGTACCTGCCACCAGCATGGTATTGCCGGAAAGTTCAAGACAAGCTTTTTTCACCAGAATATCCCAGTAGGTATTGCCCGTTGGGTTCTTTGTGCCAGGCAGGTAGCCGGGCCATTCCAGGATCAGCTTCTCACGTGATCTGGTCAGGGCAACATATAGCAGTCTGGCAGCACTATTCCGGTTTTCAGCTAGTAACTGCTCCTTGAAGCGATCTGCCGTCTCAGGTGCGGTAAAATCAGGGAATAACTCAACCTGTGAGCTGGCAAGCAGGTCAGCAAGGTTGCTGAAGTCGCTATAACTCACCCTTGTGCTCGGTAGACGTGGTGTAACATCATAGTCAGTGCCGCAAACCGCCACCACCGGCCATTCGCGACCTTTGGAGCTGTGCCAGGTGGCAAGTTGCACGGCATCTTCATCAATCACGGATGCTTCAGGCTGATGATTATCACGCTCTGCCCGGCCTTTCAGCCAGGCAAGGAAAGTTTTTACCTCAGTGCCATAATAGCCGCCACTGGCAAGGGCCTCACGGTTGGCAGTCCTGAACTCCCTAGCCTCTGTCTGAAGCCGCAGCAGGTTGGCACGTGCCTGGACACCGTCCGGCCAGCGGGCAATGATGCCGTACAGATCAAGGGCAGTGATCAGCTTTTCCAGTAGCTCCTCAGGGTAAGAATCCTGCAGTTCGGAAGCCGCAGCAGTCAGTTTTCCCAAGGTTGGATCAGTCAGCTCATTGCCAGCCACCAGCTGCTCAAGGGCAGACTGCAGGGTATGGCTGCCAAGCTCCGTAACCGCAAGGTAGAGGGCAGCATGGCGATCCGATGGGTCTGTCAGGTACTGAAGTGCATAGCAGGCAAGCTGGACGATCCGTGAGTCATACCAGCCGTCTTGTGAAAGTCTGCAGCGGATACCGGCAGAGCGCAGTGCGGTTGCGTAGTGCTGCAAACGGCTGTGGGTAGGACAGATGATGGCAATGTCCCCACCACGCAAACGCCGATGCTTGTTAAGTTGTTTGTCATAGACCAGCGAGGCCTCATCATGCAGCAGATCAAGCAGGCGCCCCACAACATGGGAGGCATATGCCCCGTCTTTCAGGTTCTCCCGTGCCTCAATCACCTCAAGCGGGCTCAGCCTGCTTTCAAACCCTGCCTTGGGGGTCAGAGTTGTATAGCCACCGCCAAAGAGTCCTTCGCCAACCAGGTTAATCCATTTCATCAATGGCTTTGAGGAACGATAGTTTGAGGTCTGGGGCTTGACTGAATCCGGATACTGGTTAATCAGTTCCTGCATCAACCGGGCATCAGCTCCCTGGAAGCCCATGATGGCTTGTTTCAGGTCACCAACAATGATGGTGGGCACACCGGCACGGCTCAGGCTCCAGAGTAGGGAAAACTGCAGCGGGTTAGTGTCCTGGAATTCATCAACCACCAGACAGCCGATCCGTTCTTTAAAAGTTGCCAATACCTCACTGTTGCAGCACAACAGGTGGTGGGCTTCGGACAGCATATCGGTAAAATCAACCAGACCTCGCTGACGCTTGTCATCTGTGTACTGTCCCAGGCATTCTGATGCTGCCTGCAAAAGTGCATTGGCGTGGTTCAAGGCATCCTGCAGCGGACCGGGATGCAGTGGCAGATCAGATGCAGCGGCCATAACCTGTTCAGCCAGGTCATCATAGCCATCCGGCAGCTTTGTACGCTGATTGGAAAGTCGCAGATCCCGCAACGACTGCCAGAGTTTCCAGTCTTTATCAAGCACAGCACTGCTAATAGCACGTTTCATACTGTTAAAATCTTTACGCAGGGCTTCGCTGGCTGATTTTACACTGCTGTAGGCAGGCGAGAGATCCGTGGGGAATGAGCGCAACAGGACAGTGATGGCAGACAGCAGGCCATCTCTGAGATGTTCTGCCACCCGTGGTTCGCCATAGAGTTCTCTGATCTTTTGTTCCGCAGCAGGGATCAGTTCATCAGCCTGACCAGCCTTGCCGATACCGCGCAGGGTGGCGATGAAAGACAGCATCCCTTTTCGAAAGGCGTCTTCCTGAGATGTCTTACTGTTAAAATCGTAGCTGTAGCCGTAGAGACTCAGGTTCTCCATCATCATGCCAGCGCCGGCAGAGTGCGCCATTGCCTTGCTGGCCAGCATAGCTTGCTCATCATCGTTTAACAGGCGGGGAGAAGGTACCAGGCCACCATCAAAGGCAAACTCGGTGATCAGACGCAGACCAAAACCGTGAATGGTGGAGATATAGGCTTGATCCAGCTTAAAAGCATCATCCAGCCTCTTCTGCTTGACCAGTTCGCTACGAATCCTGCCACGTAGTTCGCCAGCGGCAGCTTCGGTAAAGGTAACGGCCACAATCTTTTCAGGGGCAAGCCCTACCTTGATCCGCGCTGTCAACTCCTGCTGCAGGAAATAGGTCTTACCGGAACCGGCACCGGCAGGTACAATGGTAAGAGTTGATGAGGCGTCAGGCATGTCTAATAATCTCCTACTGGGCCTACTTGCTTGGCCCTACTTTGCACCCAATCATTGGTTTTTTATTCGTCAACGCTACAAGTATTTTTTAGTAGTTGGTAGTAGCCAAGATAACTTTTAACTGA
>DAIQQT010000221.1:2506-5220 GCA_036786685.1 Trichlorobacter sp. | reverse complement strand
TGGCAGTCAAGCACCATGATCACGAATTGATCTGCCCCCAACCTGCCGATAATCCGTTTTTCTGTCTGCAGTTGCTGCAGCCGGCTGGCGGTTTCCACCAGTACAAGGTCGCCGGTTTCATGGCCCAGGGTCTTGTTGACAGACTTCAGGTTGTCAAGATCCAGAAGCATGACAAACAGATTGCCGGGAAAATCAGGTTTAAGCTGCACGGTAGCAAAAATTTCGTGCAGGTATTTTCTGGTGGGAAGGCCGGTCAGTGGATCCCGCAGGCCAACATCCTGAAGCTGTGCCGCATGTTCATCCGCAGTCCGTTCAAGTTCCTGCACCCGTTTGCGGGTGGCCTGCATCTCGTCCGAGCGGCTTGTTACCGTGTTAATAGTCCGTTCAAGCACGGAAAAATCATGGATCGGTTTGGTGATATAGTCCCAGGCTCCCTGTCGCATGGTTTCTATGGCGTAGCCTACGGACCCGTTGCCCGAGATAACCACTATCGGTGTGTCTGGTGAGCACTGTTTGATGGCGTTAACCACCCCCAGACCGTCCAGTTCAGGCATCATCAGGTCGGTCAGTACAAGATCCGGGCTGCGTTCAGAAAATATCCTGATCCCTTCCTGACCGCTACAGGCCTGGTGTACTTCAAAGCCGGTATCTTCAAGAAAACCGACAATGCTGTGGCGCAGGGCGTCATCATCATCAATGATCAGAATTGAACGGGAACAGGCGGAGTTGTGCATGGCTGGTTAGTCCTTGGTGCTATGAAATCGGGATTGAGATGGTGAAGCAACTACCCTTGCCTGGTGATGACGAGACTGTCAAGAGGCCATTGTGGTTTTTTGTTATGATGGCGTGGGAGACCGCCAGGCCAAGTCCGGTTCCCCGTCCGATCTCCTTGGTGGTGAAAAAAGGTTCAAAGACGCGCCGTCGAACCTCTTCAGTCATGCCTGGCCCGTTGTCTTCTACAGTAATGACCATGTTTGTGTCTTTGGGGCTGGCACTGATCCTGATCTCTTTCGGTCCCTCACCATTCCAGCTATGCAGTGCCTGGGCTGCATTTTTCAGCAGGTTGATCAGCACCTGTTCGATCTCAGTTGCGTTCAGGGTAACCAGAGGAAGCTCTCTGGTGTAGTTGCGGATCAGGTTGATGGTGCTGAAATGATAGGTTTTACGCAGGTCATAGTCGCTGGCAGCCAGCTCAATGGCATGTTCGAGCAGATCAAAAAGTGGTGCCGGATGGCGGTCCGTGCCGCTGCTTCTGCTGAATTGTAACATGTTGTCCATAATTCGGGAGGCGCGCTGTGCGGCCTCCTGCATACTGGCGAGGTAGCCGGGGATCTCCCGTTGCTCAAGATACTGTTGCAGCGCAGTAAGGTCCAGCCCTGAATCTTCAGCTACCTGTCTGTTTTTAGGTAGTTCAGAGGAAAGGCGGCGCTGAAGATTCTGCAAATCCTGGGCAATGATTCCCAAGGGGTTGTTAATTTCATGGGCCATACCGGCAGCAAGGCCGCTGATCATCAACATCTTTTCATGCTGCAGCATGATTTCAAGTGTCTTCCGGCGCTCGGTGGTATCAACCACAAAGCCGTCCAGCTGTGTTACTTCTCCGCTACTGCTGTCGTAGATTCCCTTCATATACATGGTTGCATAGAAGCGTGTCCCGTCTTTCCGAAGAAACTGGACATCATCAACAACCAGGGTCTCTTTGTCGTTAAGTCTGGCAATTATCTCTTTCCGTTGTTCTGCACTGGCGTAGACCTGACTGGGGATGTCTCGAACCAGTTCCATCATCTCTTCGGGGCTGGTATAGCCGAAGATTCTGGCAAAAACGGTATTGACGCTGATAAACTGACCGGTTATGACTGATTGAAAAATACCGATCGGGGCGTTGTTGAAAATTGCCTTGTAGGTGGCTTCAGAGCTTTCCAGCTGTTCTTCGATCCGTTTCTGATCAGTGGTGTCCTGATAGAGAGAGATGGCGTGGGCTCGTTTGTCAATCATGATAATTCTGACGTAGAGAAGGCCGGTGCGCTGTTCTCCGGTAACGGTGCGGGTCTGTACCTCTTCAGCATTAATAACGCCGTTGTTGGTTAGCTGAGTGAACAGGCGTATGTCATCGTCAGGATTCCATAGTAGTCCTAACGCTTTGGTCGTCTTGCCAATGATCTCTTCTTTTCTATAACCGCTGAGCAGACAAAAGCTATGGTTAACATCAATATAGCATCTGCTCGTCAATTCAGTAATTGCGATGGCGATCGGGCTCTCTTCAAAAATCGCCTTGAACCGTTTCTCACTGCTGCGCAAGGCCTCCATTGCGGTAAAACGGTCAGTAACATCAATATGCAATCCGAAAATGGCGCTTATCTGCTGATCATACCTGATAGGAGCCACAATCGTGCGGTAAATCCGGTCGTTTTCACGCAGTTCAAGATCCAGCGTATACCCTTCCAAAGCCTGTTCCTGTGCTATCTTCCAGAGACGGCATAGTTCTGGCGAAACCAGGTCTTCCTCAGCCGTATTGCCGATAGAGACGTTATAGTGCCGGGCATGCAGGTCGTTTTGCAGCAGCAGGCGTCCTTTGGTGTCGCGAATCCAGATGTCAAAAGGGATGCTTTCAAAAAGGGTTTCCAGCAGGATGTTTTTTTCCTGGAGTGATGCTTCAGCCGTTTTCAGGTCGGTGATGTCGCGGCCATAGATGTTAACGTAGCCTTGTTCGGAGA
>DAIQQT010000221.1:0-2496 GCA_036786685.1 Trichlorobacter sp. | reverse complement strand
GGTATAGACCGGTTCCTTTCTGGTTTGTAAGCGGCTTCAGGGTGGCGTCAATCGTGCGCAATCTGCCCGCGCCATCCCGGTGGGTTGCCTCAAAACGGATGAACTCTCCTGCTGCACAACGTCTTATGTAGGTCTGCAACTGTCTCTGGAGTGTCTGGTCATGATACCACCAGGGGGTTGTCCAGAATTTTTTGCCAACGACAGCAGTTTTATCTATACCGGCAAACTCAAGGGCCGTCTGGTTTGCATCAAGCAACGTGCCGTCCGGTGCAAGCAACCCCTGCAGTTGAAAGGTGTTGTTGAAAATGGCTGATTGAAGCAGGTGCGGTGTTGTATTGCCCTGTTTTGTTTTGTATCGATACATCATCACCAGCATGGTGATACTGCAGAGGAGCAGTATCACCATGCTGACAATCAGTGCTGTGGGAAGGTACATGAAGCTGGTCCGTCCTTACAGTCTGAACTGGCCTACCAGGCGTTGCAGTTCTTCCGCCTGTCGGGAGACGTTGTCTGCAGCCCGGCCAGTTTCAGCAATGCCGGTGTTGTTCTGATGCGCCAGTTCGTTCAGGCTCATGACGTTGTTGCTGATCTCACGGGTGGTGCAGGTTTGTTCTTCAGCCGCAGTGGCAATCTGGCTGATCTGGTCGGTCACTGCATTGACCTGGGCCAGGATTGTCTGCAGAGAGCTTTCGAGTTGTGCTGCCTGGGAGGCGCCTTCTTCAGTTCCACGGACCCCTTCCTCCATAGAGCTGATGGCAACCCTGGTTTCCTGCTGAATGCCGCGGATCATGTCGCTGATCTCTTTGGTGGCGCGGGTGGTGCGTTCTGCCAGTGCCCGTACTTCATCGGCCACCACGGCAAAGCCGCGCCCCTGTTCACCGGCCCGGGCTGCTTCAATGGCGGCATTCAGGGCCAGCAGATTGGTCTGGTCGGCAATATCTTCAATGGTGGCCACAATGGCGCCAATCTGATCAGAACGCTGCCCCAGTGATTCAACCAACGAGGCATTTCTCCTGGTCGCCTCACCTCTGTTGCGAATGCCATCAACGGTTCGTGTTACAACATCAAAACCCTGCTGGGTGGTATTGGCAGCCAGTTGAGCGCCATCTGCCGCCATGTGGCAGTTGTTGGCGATATCTCCTGCGGTGGCGGACATTTCTTCACCGGCTGTGGCCAGGTTGGTGGATTGTGAAGAAAGCTGGTTGACACTTTCCCGCATCCCGCTTGAGGTTGATTGCAGTTGGGTTGCTGCAGATGCCAGCTGGAGGGCCGTACCTGAGAGCTGAGAGATGATGCCGTGCAGTTTGCCAATAAAGGTGTTGAACCATTCACCGAGTTCACCTACCTCGTTTTTGCCGTGGATCGGCAGGCGTTTGGTAAGATCGCCCTCGCCCTGGGCAATATCCTTGATGGTTTCAACCACCTCTTTAATCGGTACGGTTACGCTACGGGCAACCAGCCAGCTTAGCAGGAATGTGATACCCAGAATAACCAGCAGACCGCTGCCGATGCTGAGCTTGATTTTGAGCATGGCAGCATCCACGTCATCAATATAGATGCCGGTGCCGATGATCCAACCCCAGGGTTGGTACAGCTCAACATAGGAAAGTTTGGGGACCGGCTTGCTGCTACCGGCCTTGGGCCAGGCGTAATTGACAAAACCTTTCCCTTTATCTTTACAGACCGCAACCATCTCAATAAACAGTGCCTTGCCGTTAGGATCTTTATTATCTGATAGATCCTTGCCGTTTAACTCCGGTTTCAGGGGGTGCATGACCATTTTAGGGCCAAGATCATTGATCCAGAGGTAGTTGGTGCCGTTATCATAACGAATACTTGCAATACGCTCGGAGGCGCGTTTCATTGCCTCCTCTTTGGTCAGAGCCCCGGATTCGATCTGTTTCTGGTAGGAGGTAAGCATGCTGGTGGCCTGCTGTACCAGCGCACTGACACCGGCCTGTTTTTCCTGCATGATCAACCCGTGTATATAGGGTATCAGCAGGGTAAAGGATGCCAGTACCAGCCAGGTTGCCAGTGAAAGACCGATGATCTTGCCAAAGATTCCCCAATCGCGATAACTTTTCATGCCGGACTTCCTTTTTTGTCGCTGCTAAAGCCAGGCCAATATCGGGTGCTGTTTGGATCTGATGCAGTATGTCTTGAAAGTATAATACAGTTTTATCCAAATGGTATGATTTCTTGCAAATTATATTTTGCTGGCTACAGTTTTTCTTGACCTTGCAGGCAAAGCCCGTACAATTAGGCCATGTCTCTTCATCTGCCGAGTATGTCAACTCTTTCAGCACGTCGTACTATTCCCTGGCTGGTTCGTGGCTTTTTTCTGCTTTTCCTCTGCTGGTATCTGTTGCTCCTGTATCTGCCTGCCGGTGAGGCAACACAGGTGTACGGGCTGACAGTGCCCAAGGGGGCTGGTTTTGCAGGTGTTGCCAATGAGTTGAAGCAGGCTGGTGTGATCCGCAGCAGTCTGCACCTGCG
>DAIQQT010000220.1:0-5234 GCA_036786685.1 Trichlorobacter sp. | reverse complement strand
CAAGGCCAGCAGGTTGGTCTGATCAGCAATATCACCGATGGTGGAAAGGATGTCGCCGATCTGGTTGGAGGTGGCTCCCAGGTTCTTGACTGCAGAAGTGGTCTCGGTCATCACTCCTTCAATGCTGCCCATGACCACCGACATGCCGGAGATGATCCGCTCACCTTCGCGGGAAACCTGCTCGGCCTCACTGGCCATGGCCGACATGGTATCGCAGCTGCAGGCTATCTCACTGCTGACGCTGGCCATACCATCGGCTGACTGGCTGACCGCATCGGATTGGGAGGCAGCGCTTCCAGTGCCATCGGCGATGGTTTCAGCGGTCTGACGGAGACGGTCCGAGGCAGTGGCAACGCTATCGGTGGTCTGCCGGATACCGGAGATCATGGTCTGCATGGCGGTCTGGAGGGTGGCGATGGAGCGGATAATGGCGCTGATCTCGTTGTTGCGCTTGGCAGAGATGGTCTGACGCAGGTTGCCATCGGTCATCTCTTTCAGGTAGCCAAGGATACGCTGCAGGGCGTCATTGACCGACCAGAACAGCAGGCCGCCAAAAAAGGCACCGGCCACTACAAACAGGGCGGTGGTCAGGATTGAATAGGTCAGGGGAAGCGACCGACCGGCCCCGACACCGAAGATAATGCAGAAACTGTAACAGGCGCAGAGCAGATAAATACGGGTCTTGATCTTCAGGCCCAGGTATTTGTCAAGAAAGAAGCTCATGGGGTACTCCTGAGGGTTTAGTTCACAAAACAGTGCGGTATACTACTCTATTCTAGGTGATTTTACCTACATTTTTTGCAGCAGACACTTCAACAACCACATCGTACAGGGTACTACCCTCACCGCAGTCGGTCAGCCGTTGTGAGGTCAGGGCATTGATACCACGCCCTGACTGGCTTCGATCAAGCCGGTAGACCCCTTCACTGACCACGGTACCGGCTGGCACCTGTTCCGTTATCTGCAACGCAAGTTCAATTGAACCAAACCTATTGTAGACAGAGACCGGCTGGGCATCCTGCAACTGCCGGGCAGCAGCATCAGCAGGGTGCATCAGCAAGGTTGGTTCACCCCGTTTCTGCAGCAGATCGTCACGCTCATTAAAGCTGGAGTTAAGGCTGTACAGGCTGACGCTTGGCTGCAGCCGCAGCGGAAACCGGTCTGCCTCGGCATGGGTGGGCAGCAGGCAGGGCAGCGGGTGTGCCTCCCGCTCATTGAGCAGCTCAATCTTTCCTGATGGTGTCAACCAGGGACCCCGTGGCGAGGTCGGGGGCGTCATCAGCACCGGCTCTCCCTGCCGCAGCTGTTCAGTGATTGCAGTATCCCGCCAGCTGTTAGGCTCAGCCAGCAGCTGATCAATCAGGTCATCTGACGACTGCCTGAAGAACGGTTCATCCCAGCCCATCCCCTTCGCCAGCAGGCAAAAGGTATCCCAGTTGGACTTTGCCTCACCCAGCGGCGGGATCACCCTACTGCAACGCTGGGCCTGATAACTGCCATAGCTGCGGTACAGGTCGGGATGTTCCAACGAACTGGTGGCAGGCAAGACAATATCAGCATAGCGGGCCGTGTCGGTTATAAAGCGTTCATGCACCACGGTGAACAGGTCATCCCGCTCCAACCCTTTGATAACGGCATTCTGGTCCGGGGCAATGGCAGCCGGGTTGGAGTGATAGACATACAGCGACATCACCCTGGGATCATTCAGATTATTCAGGGCTGCACCCAGCTGGTTCATGTTCACGATCCGGGTCGGGCCGGCCATGAAATCCTCGCGGGTGACCAGCTGCAGCGGAAAGGCTGCGCCGGTGGAGGTACCGCAGAACAGACCTGCGCCTGGCCGCTGCCAACCCCCGCTGACAGCGGGCAAGGCGGCAATGCAGCGAACCGTCATGGCGCCGTTGCCATAGCGGGTCAAGCCACCACCGACCTGGATTAACGGCGCCTTGGCTGCAGCATAGGCCCGTGCCAGATCTCGGATCGTATCAGCCGGAAGCCCGCAGATGGCAGCCATCTGCTCAGGCCTGCAATCCGGCAGAACCTGGCCACAAAGTTCCTCAAAACCAATCACGTTGTCACGGATAAATGCCTGATCCAGCAGCCCTTCTGCCACCATCACCTGCAACATCCCCAGGGCCAGGGCGCTGTCACTGCCCGGCTTGACAATGATCGCCCGGTCCACGGCCTGACAGGTGGGGGTCTGGTAGGTATCAATGGCCCAGACCTGTGCCCCCTGTTTCCGGGCCGCCTGGGTGGCAGCCATGCTGTGGATACTGGTGGCAGCAGCATTCAGCCCCCAGAGGATAATCAGGTCACTCTTGCTGCGCTCTGCAGGATCAAGGGCCGGGGTATCCCCCATCACCGCCTTCCAGCCGTAATCCTTGGCAGGGGTACAGATGGTGCGGGCCAGACGGCTGGCCCCCAGCTTATGAAAAAAGGGATGGCCGCTGTTACGCTGCACCAGCCCCATGGTACCGGCATAGGAATAGGGCAGGATCGCCTCGGCACCATACTGCGGAATGATCTCCTGCCAGCGGGAGCAGATCCGCTGCACCGCCTCGTCCCAGCTGATCGCCGCAAAATGTCCGCTCCCCTTGGGACCGGTCCGCAGCAGTGGTCTGGTCAGACGCTGAGGCGAATGCACGGTCTGCTGGTACTGCCGCATCTTGCCGCAGATCAGCCCCTGGGTAATCGGATGGTTCGGGTCAGCCTCGACCTTAACCACCTGGTCGTTTTCAACGGTTATCAGCAGACCGCAGGCATCAGGGCAGTCATAGGGGCAGACAGAACGGTGGCGCATGGCAGCAACTCCTTGCAGTAAAGTTGGATGGAAGGATACTAGCCTGCCTGTTTTAACAACACAATTCTGAAATGAATTTGACAGAACTCAATTCTTTCGCAATTATCCTGTATAAGTATGCTCTGAAGGAGAGAACACCATGATCATCGTAACCGGGGGCGCCGGCCTGATCGGCAGCGCTGTTGTACATGGCCTGAACCAGCGCGGAATTGAAAATATTATGGTGGTTGACCACCTGGGTCTGACTGAAAAGTGGCGTAACCTGGCGCCGCTCAAGTTCAGGGATTACCTTGAAAAGGATGCCTTTGAGGCCTTGTTGGACAACGGTAGCCTGACCTCCCGCCTCTCCGGCCCGCTGCAGGCGATTATCCACCTGGGGGCCTGTTCTGCCACCACGGAGCGGGATGCCAGCTACCTGATCCGCAACAATTTTGAATACTCCCGCAAGGCAGCCCTGTTTGCCAAAGAACAGGGTGCCCGCTTCATCTACGCCTCCAGCGCGGCCACCTATGGCAACGGCGAACTGGGTTTTTCCGATGATGAGACACGGCTGACCAAACTGCGCCCCATGAACATGTACGGTTATTCCAAGCAGTTGTTTGATCTCTGGGCCCAGCAGCAGGAGTTGTTGACCGAGCTGGTGGGACTGAAATACTACAACGTCTATGGCCCCAATGAGCAACACAAGGGGGAAATGCGCTCGCTGGTGCAGAAGGCCTTTGAACAGATCTCCGAGACCGGCAGGCTCAAGCTGTTCAAGTCACACCGCCCCGACTACGCCGATGGCGAGCAGGTGCGGGATTTTGTCTATGTCAAGGATGCGGCGGCCATGACCCTGCACTTCCTGGACAACCGTGAGGCAGCCGGTATCTTTAACGTGGGGGGCGGCAGCACCGCCAGCTGGAACCGGCTGGCAACAGCAGTCTTTAATGCCATGGACCTGCCGGTGGCGATTGACTACATCGATATGCCGGAGTCAATCCGCAACACCTACCAGTACCACACCTGCGCCGAGACCGAGAAGATCCGCCAGACCGGCTACAGTGCAGCAACCCTTTCACTGGAGGCAGCAGTCAGCGATTACATCCGTAACTATCTGATCCCCGACAAACATCTGGGGGATGAGTAGACCCACGTACAAAAGGAGGATCCATCATGAAAAGCATTGATGCAAAAAGCTTCATCATCGGTATTCTGGTGACCCTGCTGACCGTCTTTGCCGCAGGAGCGGCCCATGACGCCTTTGCTCCCCATGAGATCCAGCGCCTGAAGCAACTGGCCTCCTACCTGCAGGATGACGGCAACCTCAACATGGGCAACCACAAGATTATCATGCTCGGTTCCAGCATCTATGATGACGGCTCCCAGGGGGGCGGCCTGATCATCCGCGGCGGCGCCAACCGGCTCCATCTGCATGGTAATCCGATCATTTACGACCAGCCGGAATTCAGGCAGGCAACCATCAACATCGGCAGTAACCTGAACATGGGGAACAGGAAGATCATCATGCAGGGCTCATCCATCTATGATGACGGCTCACAGGGTGGTGGTTTGATCCTGCGCGGCGGCGCCAACCGGATTCACCAGCACGGCAGTTCCATTTTCTACGACAACCCGGAATTCAGGAATACGTTGACCCTGAACAACGACCTGAACATGCAGAATAAAAAGATCATCATGCTGGGTTCATCCATCTTTGACGACGGTTCCCGGGGAGGCGGCCTGCAGATCCACGGCGGCGCCAACCGGATTCACACCTTCGGCCAGATGCTGCCGCATTAAGCTACCGTACCAACCCTAAAACAACGAGGCACCCGGATTTGTCCAGGTGCCTCGTTTGCTGTGCAGTATTGTATTTACAGGCAGTTTTACCCGACCAGCAGTCGAGTCCCCACCCCGATCAGCGTCGTCAGACCGTACACCAGCCACATCAGTTGCACCGCCTGCAGGATATGCCGTGCCTGCAACGGCTGCAGCGGATCTCCCATAAACGGTCTGGTGCTGGGCTGGCCAAAGTAGCTGTTCACTCCTCCCAGTCGCACCCCCAGGGCTCCAGCCACCGCCGCCTCAATCTGGCCGCCGTTGGGGCTGGGGTGATTGTGGCGATCCCGTCGGAAGATCCGCCAGGCATTCCCCGCATGTAACCTTAGCAGCAGGGCTGCGGGGATAACCAGCAAGGCAGTCAGTCGGGCAGGCAGCAGGTTTGCCAGATCATCCAGCCGGGCAGATGCCCAGCCAAACTGCAGGTAGCGCTCATTCTTGTAGCCAAAGGTAGAATCCAACGTACTGATCGCCTTGTAGGCCAATGCCCCCAACGGCCCCGCCAGACAGGCAAAGAGCAAGGGCGCAGTGCAGCCATCCACCGTGTTTTCCGCCACCGACTCCACCGCAGCACGGGTCACCTCACCTTCATCCAGCTGCTCCGTATCCCGCC
>DAIQQT010000219.1:0-5244 GCA_036786685.1 Trichlorobacter sp. | reverse complement strand
ACTGCCCCGGCATCATCACCCCGGGCCAGTGCAAACTGGGGATCATGCCGGGCTATATCCACACCCCCGGCAAGATCGGGGTGGTCTCCCGCTCCGGCACCCTGACCTACGAGGCGGTCAAGCAGCTGACTGACATGGGGCTGGGACAATCCACCTGCGTCGGCATTGGCGGTGATCCGATCATCGGCATGAAGTATATTGATGTGCTGAAGATGTTTAACGAAGACCCCGGCACCGAAGCGGTCTTTATGATCGGCGAAATCGGCGGCGGCGCTGAAGAAGAGGCCGCCTACTGGATCAAGGAAAACATGAAAAAACCGGTGGCCGCCTTTATTGCCGGCAGCACCGCACCTCCGGGCAAGCGGATGGGCCATGCCGGTGCCATCATCACCGGCGGCAAAGGCAAGGCTGAAGACAAGATCCGCACCCTGCAGGACTGCGGCGTCACCGTATCAATCTCCCCCACAAAAATGGGCGAGACCATGGCGCAGGCGCTTAAAAAGTAACTTTTACTACACGCTTTAACCATAAACGCCCCGCTTCGGACAGTCCGAGCGGGGCGTTTGATTTGTCAAATGTATCAGCAGTAACAATGACTAAAACTTTTTGAGGTTCTACACTTGAAATTACGGGAAAGCGTGGTATTTGAATTCACTAATGTCGCAAATCCCTCACAGCGACACAGGTTCACATTTTACCCAAGGAGAAGCAAACATGAAGCGTATGATTCTGGCAGTTGCAGCACTGACACTGGGTTTGACAAACGTCGCATCCGCTGAAGAGATTACCATTGTTGGTCCTGTTACCAAAATCGAACTAAAGGCTGGCAGTGCAGATGTAACAGTCAAAGATGCAAAAACGGATAAAGCTGCCGTTGTTGTGGTTAAAGATCAGCAGAGTCTTGACAAACTGAATGACAAGCGGATCGCTAATGGAACCGATGTCCGCGTAAAATACGATAGCGCCACAGGTGTTGCTCGTGTGTTCAAAAAAGAAGGCGGTTGCTAAAGCCAGTTGTATTACTTGTTCCAAGATCTATATCAACGATGATATGGATCTTGGAATGTACATTTCGTTAGTCCGTCACCATGCACATACTTTAAAAACCACACCAACGATTAATTACCTTCATTGAACCACTATCCTATCAACGGTTACGGTTCCATTTCCTGAAAGAGTCATGTTTCCTGGAATAACGCTGTAGCCGGTCTGACTGGAATAGGTGTCGCTATACCCGCCTTTTAAGCTGAAGCTGATGTCACGATTACAGCTAAGACCGGTATCCGGGAAGACAAGTGACTTGGCCTGAATCACACCGTTTGATGGTACGGAAGCATAGGCGCTGGCAAGGCTGCCATAGAAGACACTGCCTATCCGGGCACGGGGCACCAAGTTAAATACCGCCCCAACCGTTTTAGCACTGCCCATGGAAATACTGCAGTTGGTGGAGCTGCCGCTTCAGGCACCGGACCAATTGCCAAAAACAGAGGCGATGTTGGCAGTGGCGGTTAAGTTGACAGTGTCTGCCTGAATAAAGTCATATGTACAATTTCCGCTTGTGCAAGAAATACCGGATGAATCACCGGTGACGGTGCCACCACCGCCATTGCTGCCGCTGACGGTGAGGTTCAGCTGAGCACGACCGGTGCCGGAAAGGGCTACGGAAAGCGCTGGGGTGTTGACGTCGTTACTGGTTATTGCCAGTGTGGCATTCTTAAGCCCGGTTGTGGTGGGTTTGAAGCTTACCTGCAGGGTGCAGGAGCCTCCGGGAACCAGCTGAAACGGAGGTGCACCGCAACTGCCATTACTCAGGACAAATTGACCTGCGTCACTGCCGCTAATCGTTCTTGAGTTGACCTGCAGGGTAGAGGTGGCTGAGGAGTGGTTGGAGAGGGCGAAGGTAGCGCTGCTGGATGTCTGGCCATTGGTGACCGTGCCAAAGTCATTGGATGCAGGCGAGGCAGCTACTGCGGTTGAAGCAACCAGCCGGATGACGCGATAACCATTGTTGTAGTGCCCCAGGGTAAAGGAAAATTGTCCGTTTGTTACCGTGCCTATCTCTGCACCGGTAAAGTAATCAACCGCCTTGGTTGCCTGTCTGTCCTGCAGGGTTACGGTGACCGGCAGGTCAGTAGCGGCAAAGCTAGAGAGAATCAGGTAGCCAACACCGTTCAGCTCACGGGTGCCAATACGGACGCTGGGAAACTGGTTGGTCCAGGCCTTCCAGGTGGTAAAGTGCGGCTGTTCAATCAGCGGCAGCATCTGGTCGATCTTGGGGGAGACATCGTCACGGAAAGCCGAAGCCCAGACATTATCACGGAAATCAGCTGTCGACCCGTCATGGGTTGTGCCGTCTCGCCAGACACTTAAGGCACGCCCTCCCATCATAATGCCGTAGAATAGCGAAGGGATAAACTCCTCCCTGAAATAAGTCTGCAACTGGATGACCGTCACCGGTGCCCGCTGGTTCTGAGTCATGAATTCAGTCAGCAGCCTCGGTGCTGCCGGTACTCCGTTCGTCGTGCCAAGTGCATCTGCAGTACCAACATAGGAACCGGTGATGTCCATCACGTTCCGGCTGGCATTGTGATAGGTGCGCGGTAGCCCATTCTGTCCATTCAGCATGTAAATAGGGTGGCGGCGCTTGCCGGTCAGTGGGTCGAGATGATAGGTATCGATATATGACTGGAGAGATTGTTTATACTCGTAGTCAGCCACATGACCGTTTTCATTATCATAATTGTACCAAAGCAGATTGCCGTGTCGGTTGTTCGTTGTTGCCCAGCTGTAGACGCGGTCGATATAACCTTTCATGGCCTCAAAGCTTGCAACGGTAGAATCCGAGTTAGTGGAATTCGACATGATGGAAATATAATCCAAGCCGGCATTCATGGCATCCTGAGCATTGTATTCATCCCAGACATCCATGACGCCGTTAAAGCCATAGTCCCTGTAGCGTTGGAATATTACCTGGAAGGTCTGGCCACCCAACTCTGACTGGTAGCGCCGGTACATCATCCGCGGGAATACATGCGTCCAGTTGCCATTCTGATTAACATATATGTTGCCAAGACCGTCAATCCGCTGGGTGCTGCTGGCAAAGGCATCCTTGTCAGTTGAAATATTAATGGAACGAAGGGTAGCGATTTCAGTGCCACTGGGTAGCTCATAACAATCAACATCTGGAGAGATATAGATGGTTGATGGCGTTGAGATGTACTTAAGCGTGGGATGCACCCATACATCCAGGTGCCAATTCCCATTTTTTGCCGGAAATACCGGCAGATACACATCCTCCCACACCCCGGTTTTTGATGCATTCCAGGCAAACGCATAGACCTGCGTCGAATCTGCAGCGTCTCTCGCCACAACCATGATATTCTGCCCGCGTGGAAAGACATCCGATTTCATACGCAGGACAAACTGATAGGCATGGCCTGCCTGAAGGCTTACATTTGGTGTACGAATCGATTGCTGCCAATCTTCATGATTCGTCATGCCGTTCAGATCTGTGGTAATCGGAAAGCCTTGATTGACGCTGTCGTACACCGGAGTTCCGATGGAAAGATCATTAACCCGATCAATCCATTGAGAGCTGGTAACCACCCCCATCAGGTCAGGGCCAAGCAAAGTTGACGGAAGCTCAAGAGCGAGTGCCG
This sequence comes from Trichlorobacter sp., assembly GCA_036786685.1. Lineage (GTDB taxonomy): Bacteria > Desulfobacterota > Desulfuromonadia > Geobacterales > Pseudopelobacteraceae > Trichlorobacter. The sequence continues at coordinate 1,585 of DAIQQT010000219.1, read as the reverse complement.
TATTAACGTAAGGCTGCAGCAGGATCACACCAAGCAGGAAAAGGAACAACCTTTTCACATTACCCCCAGACATATAACGTACAAATTTTACAGTAGTCTATGCAGGATTAGCGGTTTGTCAACAAACTAACCTAATGTTTTCAAAAGTATCTGCAAAATTTCATGTTTGGATTTTGTATGCTGAAACGGCTAGTTACGCAACTACATCTTGCGTCAAAACCCCGACATTGACACCATATCTTGTCATGATGCATACTCTTTACCTCACAGTTTTGTCGGGAGGCAGCCCCCATGGAAGTACCTGAAAACAGTCCTGTTACCCCCTTTGTTCACCTGCACCTGCATTCCCAATACTCACTACTGGATGGCGCCATCCGGATCGAAGACCTGGTTGCCAAGGCCAAACAGTACCAGATGCCTGCCCTGGCCATCACCGACCACGGCAACATGTTTGGTGCGGTGGAGTTTTACCTGAAATGCAAGAAGGCCGGGATCAAACCGATCATCGGCTGTGAGCTGTATATCGCCCCTGATTCCCGTTTCTCAAAGGATTCCAAGGGGATTTCCGATGCAGCCTATCACCTGATCCTGCTCTGCGAAAACCTTGAAGGCTACAAGAACCTCTCCTACCTGACTTCTGCCGGTTACAAGGAAGGCTTTTACTACCGCCCCCGCATAGACCGCGCCCTGCTGGAAAAACATAGCAGCGGCCTGATCGCCCTGTCTGCCTGCCTGAAGGGTGAGGTGGCCATGCAGTGCGGCCGTGGCAAAATGGAAGATGCGCTGGAGACCGCCCGCTGGTACAGCCAGCTGTTCCCTGATCGCTACTATATCGAGATCCAGGAAAACACCCTGCCGGAACAGGATCTGGTCAACCAGCGCCTGCTGGAGGTGGCCAGAGAGCTGAACCTGCCGCTGGTGGCCACCAATGACTGCCACTACCTGAACCGCGAAGATGCCAAGGCCCATGAGGTACTGCTCTGCATCCAGACCGGCAAGACCATGTCTGACCCGACCCATATGAAGTTCTCGGCCGATGAGTTCTACGTCAAGACACCGGATGAAATGGCGGCGGCCTTTCACTATGCGCCCCAGGCGGTTGCCAACACCGTGGCGATTGCCGAGCGCTGCAACCTTGAGCTGCCTCTGGAAAAAGATTACTACTTCCCGCACTTTGAACCGCCTGAAGGCAAAACCCACGACGATATGCTGGAGGAACAGGCGATTGCCGGTCTGCAGGAGCGTCTGATCACCATCCGGGCCAAATACCCGGACATGACCGAGGAGCAGGTCCAGGCCTACCATGACCGGCTGCGGATCGAGCTGGACTGTATCCGCCAGATGAAGTTCCCGGCCTACTTCCTGATCGTGGCAGACTTTATCAACTGGGCCAAGAGCCAGGGGATTCCGGTGGGACCGGGCCGGGGCTCGGCTGCCGGTTCGCTGGTGGCCTATGCCATACGGATCACCGATCTTGATCCCCTGCCCTACAACCTGCTGTTTGAACGGTTCCTGAACCCGGAACGGATCTCCATGCCTGATATTGACGTGGACTTCTGCCAGGATCAACGGGAAAAGGTGATTG
>DAIQQT010000218.1:0-5269 GCA_036786685.1 Trichlorobacter sp. | reverse complement strand
TGCTGGGCGGTTCTGTTTTCAGCGTACATACTCTATATTCCGGCAAATCTGATGATTATGATGGAGACAGGCACCCTGATCAGTTATCGCAAGGATACCAGTCTCAGCGGGGTGGTTCAGCTCTGGCATAACGGCAATCCCGGCATTGCGGTGATTGTCTTTGTTGCCAGTATTCTGGTGCCGTTGTTCAAGCTGGTGGTCCTGACCCTGCTGCTTGTTTCTGTCCGGCGTGGTTCGACCTGGGGTATCAAACACCGGATTCTATTGTACCGGATTGTAGAACTGGTGGGCCGTTGGTCCATGCTGGATATTTTTGTGGTAACACTGCTGGCAGCCCTGGTGCAGATCCAGTCCTTTGCCACGGTCAGGGCAGGTACCGGAGCCATCGCCTTTGGTGCGGTGGTGGTGCTGACCATGTTTGCCGCCATGGAGTTTGACCCGCGTTTGATGTGGGACCCGTTGAGAAAAGAGAGAGAATTATGAGTGAAACAGCCACGAAGCAAGAGACTGCACAACCGGCTGATATCCCTGATGCCCTTATTGATCGCCGCCGTCGCAGTTCAGCACAGTTGATCTGGCTGATACCGATTGTCGCATTGATTGTCGGCCTTTCCCTGGCTGTCAAGGCCTATATAGAGAAAGGTCCGGTCATCACCATAAGCTTCAAAAGTGGTGAAGGGATTGAGGTAGGCAAAACCAAAATCAAATATAAAGATGTCCAGATCGGCCTGGTCCGGTCAATCACCATTGCCAAGGACCGGTCCAGTGTACTGGTGACGGCAGATCTGGCCAAAGAGGCAGCTGATTTTCTCAAGGCTGATACCCGTTTCTGGGTGGTGCGTCCCCGGATTACCGGCAGCAGTATTTCCGGTCTGGGAACCCTTACTGCCGGCTCCTACATCGGTATGGATGTGGGTAACTCCAAGGAGGATAAGACAGCCTTTACCGGCCTGGAAGCCCCTCCGGTGGTTACCATGGATATGCCGGGGCGCCAGTTTGTCCTGCATGCTACCGATGTCGGGTCGTTGAGTGTTGGTTCTCCCTTGTTCTACCGGCATCTGCAGGTGGGGGAAGTGGTTTCTTCTGATCTGGAAAAAGATGGCGAGACGGTTACGTTGCGGGTTTTTGTACAGGCTCCCTATGACAAGTTTGTCAGAAACAGTACCCTTTTCTGGCATGCCAGTGGTATTGACTTTAAACTGGATGCCAACGGCATGACCGTTAATACCGAATCGCTGCTCTCAATTGTGATGGGAGGGATCGCCTTCCAGACCCCGGATGATTTTGATGAGGCGCCCCAGGCAGAGCAAGGCAGGAGCTTTACCCTGTTCAGCAATAAAGATGAGGCGCTGAAACGTCCAGACAGTATCGTGGAAAACTACATCCTGGTATTCAAAGAGTCGGTACGTGGTCTGACGGTTGGCGCGCCGGTGGACCTGCGTGGCATTACAGTCGGAGAAGTTACCAAAATCAAGGCTGAACTGGACACTGCAACCAAAAATGTTGCCATGGCAGTCCAGATCCGGTTCTATCCTGAACGACTCAAGCCCCGTTCCCAACCATCCTCTGACCAGAAATCGATCTCAGACTCACATAAACTGTTGGATGCCATGGTTAAAAAAGGTTTTCGGGCACAGCTTAAAAGTGGCAGCCTGCTTACCGGCCAGCTCTATGTTGCCCTGGATTTCTTTCCAGAAGCAGCGCCGGCTAAAATCAACTGGAGTCGGAATCCTGCTATCCTGCCTACCATTAGTGGCAATATGGCGCAGTTCCAGACCTCATTGATGAAGATAGTGCAAAAACTTGAAAAAATGCCGCTGGAAGAACTGACCGGTGATGCCCGCAAGACCGTGCAGTCGCTGGATGCCACCCTGAAGAGTGCGGACAAGCTGCTGAAGAATATTGACACCTCGGTGGTGCCGGAAACACGGCTGATGATGGAGGATGTCCGCAAGACCCTGGATGGTGCCAACAAGGCTCTGGCAGAGGTCAAGCAGACCATGTCGGCCGATGCACCGCTGCAGGTTGATCTGCGCGACACCCTGCGTGAGCTGGGGCGGGCTGCCCAGTCCTTGCGGGTACTGGGTGATTATCTGGAGCGTAATCCTGAAGCCCTGCTCCGTGGTAAAAAGGAGGATCAGCGATGAGTGTCAAACCCTTGCTTGCAGCTATAGTGTACGGCCTGACCGGCCTGCTTGTGCTGGCTGGCTGCGGAAGATCACCCCAGACTACCTTCTATACCCTGACACCGCTGGTGGCTGAGATGACGATCCCCAGGGTAACAGGTCCTAGCATCGCCATTGCATCAGTAACGTTGCCAGAGCTGATTGATCGGCCTCAACTTGTGGTGCCTGACGCAGGGACGCGGGTTGCCATCCTTGAAAGCCATCGCTGGGCAGAACCGTTGAAATCGGCGATTCCGCGCTTGCTGGCCGACAATATTTCCCGTTTGATGAACAGTGACCGTGTCTCCGCCTATCCCCAGCATGCAGCAAACAGCGCAGACTACCGGCTGTTTGTTGATCTCCAGCGTTTTGAACTGACAGGTAACACGGTTGTGGTTGACGCGCTCTGGGAGATTCGCAGCGCAAAAGATACCAGGCCGGTAACCGGACGCTCAAAGATGGTTGAAACAATTGGCTCTGCTGACTATGAAGCGGTGGTGGCCGGTTACAGCCGGGCAGTTGCAGCCCTGTCCAAAGAAATGGTTCAATCCCTTCGCAGCCTGCAGACAAAAGAATGAGAGACTCTATGCCGTTAATTGGTCAGTACAGCCGTCTGAAAATAGCCAGAATCACCCCGTCAGGGGCCTTTTTAGCCTCAGAAGAAGGTGATATCCTGCTGCCGGGCAAGTTTATTCCTGAAGGTGCAAAAATTGGAACCGAGCTGGAGGTGTTTGTCTATCTTGATTCAGAAGATCGCCCGGTGGCAACGGTACAGAAACCGTTTGCGGTGGTGGGGGAGTTTGCCCTGCTAACGGTTAAGGATACCAACGCCAAGGTCGGTTCCTTTCTGGATTGGGGGCTGGAGAAAGACCTGCTGCTCCCCTTTGGCGAGCAGCTTGCGCCGGTTAAAAAAGGGGAACAGGTACTGGTCTGCCTCTATCAGGACAGCAGCGGCAGAATTGCCGCCTCTGCCCGGCTGGACCGCTTTTTAAGGCCTGCGGATGGTTCCCTTGCGGAAGGGGATGCCGTTGATCTGTTTATCTACGCCTACACAGACCTGGGGGCCAAGGTGGTGGTTAATGGCCGCTACGTCGGTATGCTGTTTCAAAATGAACTGTATGGCAAACCAAAGGCAGGAGAACAGCTGCGGGGCTATGTCAAGAAGATCCGGGAGGGTGGCAAGATTGATATCACTCTGCGACGGGGAGGTGCTCAGGAGGCCCAATCAGACCGTGATCTGGTCCTGGCAGCACTGACCAGTGCCCCGGACGGCTTTCTGCCACTACACGATAAAAGCAGCCCGGAGCAGATCTCCAAGCTGCTGAAGCTCAGCAAAAAGTGTTTCAAAAAAGCGGTGGGTGGGCTGTATCGTGAAGGCCTGCTCAGTATGTCAGATGATGGTATCAGGCTGAAAAATTAAACCTGAAAACTCAGTTGGCCACAGAATACACAGATGTCTCAGAGAAGGTCAAAGGCATAGCTCGCGGATTAAATCTGATTTTGACGGATCTATGCTGATTTAATAACCAAGTGATTTCAAATCTGTGTATATCCGCTTAATCCGCGTCATCCGCGTGCTATGGTCATGGCTTTTGATCAGCCTTTATAAAAATGAAACAAAACACCTCTGTGTCCTCTGTGTCCTCTGTGGCAGCTTGCTTTTTATGGGTTAGAGAAACTCCTCAAAGTAGTCAAGATCCTTGTGAAAGGTCTCTTCAAGTCGCCAGAGCGAGAACAGGGCGATGGCCATGGTCAGGCAACCAACCATGATCGCCCCCTGCTGCAGGCCAAACTGGTTGCGGAAGTACAGAAACAGCATGGTGATCGGCACGGTCATCCCCCGTACAAAATTGGGGACTGAAGTGGCCACCGTAGCCCGCAGGTTGGTGCCGAACTGCTCGGCGGCAATGGTCACAAAGATGGCCCAGTAGCCGATACCAAACCCCAACAGCCCGCAGATCCCGTAAAAGGCCTCGGCACTGACGCCTCCGGCCATGAAGTAGACCACAACCGCTACAGCGGTGATGATCAAAAACAGCAGCACCACCTTCTTGCGACTCTTCAGCAACTGGCTCAGAATACCGCTCAGCAGATCTCCCGCCACCAGCCCCAGGTAGCAGTACATCACAGCATTTCCTGCTGATACAGTGCCGGTTACCCCCAGCATTTTTGCAAATTCAGGCGAAAAGGTAATCAACACCCCCACCACAAACCAGGAAGGCAGGCCGATCAGGATCGAGTGTAAAAAACGTCCGAAACGATCACGGCTGGTGAAGAGCGACAGAAAGTTTCCCTTGCTGACCTGATCCTGTACCTTCATGGTGCTGAACATGCCGGATTCCACCACCCCGAAGCGCAGCGCCAGCAGGCAAAGCCCCAGTATGCCGCCGATTATGAAGGCGTTGCGCCAGTCAAAATGTTTGGCAATAAAGTTGGCCAGAATCGCCCCGGAAACCCCTACTGAAGCAACGATCATGGTGCCATAGCCACGTACGGTCTTGTGCAGCACCTCGCTGACCAGGGTGATCCCTGCTCCCAACTCACCTGCCAGACCGATCCCGGCAATGAACCGCAAGGTGGCATAGGCGCTGATTGAATCAACAAAACCATTGGCAAAGTTGGCCATTGAATAGAGGAATATCGAACCGAACATGATTTTCAACCTGCCCTTACGGTCCCCCAGCACCCCCCACAGGATGCCTCCCAGCAGCATGCCCACCATCTGCATGTTCAGCAGGAACACACCCTGATCCACCAGGTCTTTGCCGGACAACCCCAGCGCCTTCAGGCTGGGAACCCGCACAATGCTGAACAGCACCAGATCGTAGATATCCACGAAATAGCCCAGCGCGGCAACAATAACCGGCAGGCTGAAGATGGCTTGCAGTACTCCGGCAGGAGCTTGGGATGAGGTCTGTTCGGTCATGGTCGTATTCCTTTCGACTGGGTGAACAGGAGTTTATGAAAAAGCCCCCGGATCAGTGAGAGCCGGGGGCTTTTAAATGGGTGAATTTGGCGGAGGGGGTGTCATTATAATATTTTGCATAACATAGTCGTCCCTGAAAAAGTCTAAGATTTGCCTCAGACTGTGCTGAACTGAAGGG
>DAIQQT010000217.1:0-5295 GCA_036786685.1 Trichlorobacter sp. | reverse complement strand
AGGCCCTTGCACTTCAAGCCAGCCTGCAACAGACGTTGGGTGACGATGCACTGCCAACCGAACAGCACCTTTACCAGCAACAGCCAGCACAACGCCCCACTACAAACGAATCACCTTGTGCCTTTAACCGCGAAATGTGCATGGAGTTCGCCATCGGGAAGGTCAGCACGATGCTGGGGCCACAGTTTGCAGAAGTTGATAGCTTCCCCACCCGGGTGCGCCTGCCGGATGAACCGCTGATGCTGGTGGACCGGATTATCCGGGTCGAAGGAGAGCCACGCTCCATGACCAATGGCCGGGTGATCACCGAGCATGATATCTTCCCCCATGCCTGGTATCTGGATGGTGGCCGGATACCGACCTGTATTGCGGTTGAGGCAGGTCAGGCCGACCTGTTCCTGTCCGGGTATCTGGGGATCGACTTCATCACCAAGGGGTTGGCGGTCTACCGCCTGCTGGATGCGGTGGTAACCTTTCACCGTGGTCTGCCCGGCCCAGGTGAGACCATTAACTATGATATCCGGATTGAGCGTTTTTTCCGCCAGGGAGACACCTGGCTGTTCCGCTTCTTCTTTGAGGCAACCGTGGCTGGTGAGCCGCTGCTCTCCATGCGGGACGGCTGCGCCGGGTTCTTCTCGTCAGCCGCCCTTGAGGCTGGTAAAGGGATTGTCAGACCACTGGTTGACCCGCGTCCGACAACAGGGATCAGACCGGCTGACTGGCAGGATCTGGTACCCCTGAAGCGGGAAGGGTTCACGTCTGAGCAGCTTGACAAACTGCGTCAGGGGGATCTGGCCGGCTGCTTTGGACCTTTGTTCAGCGGCCTGGCCATCAAACAGCCTCTGACCATCCCCGGTGGCAGGATGCGGCTGGTACACCGGGTCAATGAGATCATCCCCCATGGTGGACGCTACGGCCAGGGAATGATCCGTGCTGAGGCGGATATTCACCCGGATGACTGGTTCATCACCTGCCACTTTGTGGATGACCGGGTCATGCCCGGCACCCTGATGTATGAATGCTGCATGCATACCCTGCGGATTCTGCTGCTGCGGATCGGCTGGGTGGCTGAGGCAAACAGTGCGGTCTGGGAACCGGTGCCCGGGGTGGCCAGCAAGCTCTGCTGCCGTGGCCAGGTACTGGAGACAACCAGGGTGGTGACCTATGAGGTAACCATCCGCGAAATCGGCTATCGCCCGGAACCGTATGTGATTGTGGATGCCCTGATGTATGCCGATGGCAAGCCGATTGTGGAGATCACCAGCATGTCGGCCCGTCTGACCGGAACCACCAGACAGCAACTTGAACAGCTCTGGCAGGGACGCAACAGCAGCCCGGTCAGTTATATCAAACCAGCTATCTATACAAAGAAACAGATTCTGGCTTACAGCAACGGCAAGCCGTCTGAAGGATTCGGCGACCGCTACCAGGTCTTTGACCGGCAGCGCAAGATCGCCCGTCTGCCCGGCCCGCCGTTCCAGTTCATGGACCGGGTAACCTCAGTTACGGGTGAACCGTGGCAGATGAAGGCCGGAGCAGCAGCCGAGGCCCAGTATGACCTGCCGGTTGATGCCTGGTTCTTTGGGGTGGAACGTCAGCCCCGCATGCCGTTCTGCGTACTCTTGGAGGCTGCCCTGCAGCCCTGCGGCTGGCTGGCAGCCTATGTTGGCTCTGCCCTGACCACCCCCAATGACATCTCGTTCCGCAACCTGGGCGGCAGTGCCATCCAGCACCGCCCGGTGACCCCGGATAGCGGCACCCTGACCTGCTGTGCCACCATGACCAAGGTGGCCACCAGCGGCGGCATGATCATCCAGGAGTTTGACTTCAGTGTGTCTGGCAGCCTGGGTCTGATCTACGAAGGTCAGACCATGTTCGGGTTTTTCTCCAAAGAAGCACTGGCGCAGCAGGTCGGTATCCGCGATGCCCGGCCCTATCAGCCGTCGGAGGCGGAGACTGCCCGTGGCCGCAGCCTTGATTATCCAACCAACACCCCGTTCCCGGACAGGCAGTTGCGGATGATCGACCGGATCGAGCTGTACGTGGTTGATGGTGGTCCAAACGGACTGGGTTACCTGCAGGGGATCAAGCAGGTTGATCCTGATGAATGGTTCTTTAAGGCACACTTCTATGAAGACCCGGTGACTCCCGGTTCCCTGGGGCTGGAGTCATTCCAGCAGTTGCTGAAATTTGCAGCTGTTGAACGCTGGGGCTGGCAGGAAGGCACGATTATCTCCAGCGTGGCCCTGCAGCAGAAACACCGTTGGCTCTACCGTGGCCAGGTGGTGCCTTCCAACCAGCAGGTCAAGGTCACCGCCTGGATCACTGCAGTGGATGATCAGCAGCAGCTGATGACTGCCAGCGGCTTCCTGGCTGTGGATGGCAAGCTGATCTATCAAATGATTGATTTTACCGTGAGAATGGAATCCATACGATGAAGTATCAGAAGGTAGTAATTGAGGCGCTGGAATACGAACTGGCGCCGGTAGTGGTTTCCAGCAGTGATCTTGAGGCACGACTTGAGCCGCTCTACCGCGAACTGCGGATCGCGCCGGGACAGTTACAGGCCTTGACCGGTATCCGTGAGCGGCGCTGGTGGGAGCCGGGCTATCCGCTCTCCCATGGCGCCATCATGGCAGCCCGCAAGGCGCTGCTCAGCTCCGGTATTGCTGCCAGCGAGATCGGCGCCCTGGTCTATACCGGTGTCTGCCGTGAACAGTTTGAGCCTGCCACCGCCTGCCGTGTGGCTGACGGCCTGGGGATCAGCGGTGATGTGGCGATTTTTGACCTTTCCAACGCCTGCCTGGGGGTTCTGAACGGCATCCTGGACATGGCCAACCGGATCGAACTGGGCCAGATCAGGGCCGGTCTGGTGGTCTCCTGCGAATCAGCCCGCGAGATCAATGAGGTGATGATTGCCAGGATGCTGGAAGAGCGCAACATGCAGCATTTTGCCCATTCTCTTGCCACCCTGACCGGTGGTTCCGGTGCTGTGGCCGTACTGCTGACCGATGGATCATTCGGCAGCAGCGCCCCCCACCGTCTGCTGGGCGGCATCACCAAGGCAGCTCCGCAGCACCACAACCTCTGCCTGTGGGGTGTGGGGCCGGACGGCAAGGGTGGCTATCAGCAGTCCATGGCCACTGACGGGGTCAATGTCATGAATCATGGTGTTGAACTGGGACGCCGCACCTGGGAGGCATTTCTGCCCCATGTGGGCTGGAAGGCAGAACAGGTTGACCGGGTGATCTGCCACCAGGTCGGTTCAGCACACCAGAGCATGATCCTGAAGACCCTGGGAGTGCCTGCTGACAAGGACTTCACCACCTATGAATTCCTGGGCAACATGGGTACCGTCTCCCTGCCGCTGACCGCAGCGTTGGCGGTTGAACGGGATATCCTGTTACCAGGGGATCGGGTTGCTTTTCTTGGAATAGGCAGCGGATTGAACTGTATGATGCTGGGTATAGAATGGTGACCAGCGCCCTCTTCAAGCGCTAACGGCGTTGGCTCGTCTGCGGCTTCCTCAACGTACAGCTTGGTACGCCTCAGTCGCCGCCTCCTCGCCGCCTTGTTATCACCTTGAATATGACACTGGTTTAGCACTGAAAGGTTACTCCCTTAAATGGCATTGGATCTGGCAAAAGAATATCCCTTCAAAAGCAACTACCTCGACCTGAACGGCCTCAAGTACCACTATCTGGATGAGGGCAACGGCCCGACGGTGGTGATGCTGCACGGCAACCCGTCCTGGTCGTTCTACTACCGCAATCTGGTCAAAGAGCTCTCCAATCGTTTCCGCTGCATTGTACCGGATCATATCGGCTGCGGCTTGTCGGACAAGCCGGGGGATGATCGCTACGACTACACCCTGCCCCAACGGGTGGATGATCTGGAACAGCTGCTGGACAGCCTGCAGCTGAACGAGAAGATCACCCTCGTGGTGCATGACTGGGGCGGCATGATCGGCATGGCCTGGGCGGTGCGCCACCCGGAACGGATTGAGCGGCTGGTGATCCTGAATACCGGCGCCTTTCCATTGCCCAAAGCCAAGCCGTTCCCCCTGGGCCTGAGGATCTGCCGTGACACCTGGCTGGGCACCCTGTTGGTGCGTGGTTTTAATGCCTTCAGCCGTGGCGCTGCCCGGGTGGGCTGTAAGGAAAATCCGATGTCTGCAGAGCTGAGGGCGCTGTACGAGCTGCCCTATGACTCCTGGCAGAACCGGATCGCCACCCTGCGCTTTGTACAGGATATCCCGCTGCTACCGGGTGACCGCAACTATGACCTGATCTGTGCTGTCTCGGACGGCATCAACCGGTTTGCTGGTCTGCCGATGCTGATCTGCTGGGGTGAACTTGATTTTGTGTTTGATCACCACTTCCTGGCTGAATGGCAGACCCGTTTCCCCAAGGCAGAACTGCACCGTTTCCCCCAGGCAGGGCATTACATCCTGGAAGACCGCAAGGATGCGGTGATACCGCTGATCAGTGAGTTTATGGACCGGACACAGCCGATATCAGTATGACGTCGTCTGTCACCTTAAAACTGCCAGCATTTCATAGACAGATTCAGCCACCGCAAGACGGAATTTTTGACTACCGGCAAGTGTATCGTCGTCGGGATTAACAATTACTGCTGCCTCAAGCAGCACTGCTGGCGAGGTTGCGGTTTTCAAGACCACCAGATCATCAAAAACGTAGATGCCTTTCTCCGGTATCAACAACTCACGATTTTCTCCGGCAATCGGCTCTGCATGATGCAGTGTCGGAGTAAGCCCCTTCTTCAGCAATGCCGCTCCTAATGCCGTGGCATAACGGAGTGATGTTTCAAAGTAGGGATTTTTACGAGATACAAAGATTGAAAACCCTTTGGCCTTTTTTGAACAATAGCCGCGTTTTCTGGATTGTCTGGATAAAAATTGAGGTTGAACAGAATCGTGGTGGAGTGAAAGCAAAAGAGCGCCGCCGGTGCTTCGCTGCGTTCGTTGCAAGAGAGTGACTTCTTCATTTTCTCCGTGAGTCAACGTCACAGCAACCTGCTTACTGGCCAGAAATGCGGCCACTGTTTTTGCCAGTGCGCTGTTATAAAGATATTCCGGTTTGGCGCTACAACTTGTGGTTCCTGGAGATTTGGGAGAATGTCCCGGATCAATGAATATGCCGCCGGTGGGGGTTCCGGCGGCATAAACTGCGCTACCTGCGGTAAGCAGGGCCACTACTATACAGAAAATTACTTGCTTAATTGTGAAGTACGTTCCTGATATGCTTTCAACATGGCGTTTGCGTCTGTACATAT
>DAIQQT010000216.1:0-5304 GCA_036786685.1 Trichlorobacter sp. | reverse complement strand
CGCCTTCCGCCTTCCGCCTTCCGCCTTCCGCCTTCCGCCTTCCGCCTTCCGCCTTCCGCCTTGTTTTCATCCTTGCTTAATCATGGTGTTCCCTGACCCCTGCAATCAGCATCGTTAGAATCCCCCAACAGATCATGCCAACGGCAAAGGTTGCAAGAATAGCCTGAAAACGCTTCGGTTCAACCGGATAATCCGGCAGGCTGGGTTGCACGATACGTTCCAGATACAGCTGCTTGCGCTGCGCCTCATTGCGTGCCTGTTCAAGCGATGCCAGTGCCGCTGTAAGCTGCTTATCCGCAAAGCCACGTTCAATGGCAAGCCGCTCATACTCTGCAGCATGACCACTTAAAGAGCGATCACCGCCAACCACCTTTGATGTTTCAGCAGAAATCTCTGCCTGCAGCACATCCGCACGTTTTTGAAGCACCGCTATCTGCGGATTGTTCTTGGTAACTGAACGGACCTGTGCCAACTGGGTTTTAGTAGCAATCAGCTCCTCCTGCAACTTGGAAATCTGCTGCAGTTGCAGTGCAGATTGCTTTTCCGGGTCAAATACCCCTTTTTTGTTACGGTAGTTGGATAACGCCAGGGCAGCTGCTTTCACCTTTGACTCAGCAGCCGCCACCTCAGACTGGGCAAAACGGATCATATCCTGCCGGCCACGCTCATTCAGCTGGTTTACCAGTTTTTCGCTCATCTCAAGCAAACTGGCATTTATATTACGGGCATCTGCTGCCTTAAACGCCTTAACCCGCAAGGTTGTGATTGATGAAGCGCTATCATTGCTCGCCTCAACAATATGTTTCTGGTAATAGCGATGCAGCGCCTCAAAACTGTTGTCAGGATCAATCCCCCCAAACCGGCTTAACCGATCAATTTGGGGAGCTTTATAGAGTGTCTCCACTGCAAACCGGACATTCAACTGCTGCAGAGCATCACGCGAATTAATAAAATCATGCACTGTATAGGTATCATCCTGGGATTTTGAGAAACCGGCGCCTTGCAGGAACGCTCCGATACCGGTAATTTGCTGCTTTTGGGGGCTGCGGATCACAAAGCGTGATTCAGAGATATAGACATCCGAGGCAATAAATCCGAAGTATATGATTGAAAACAGTGTGGGCAGAAAAACCGTCAGCAGGAAGAGGCGATTAAAACCAAGCAGGCGCTGTTTAAATGACAATACAACAGAGGGAGGAACGGGCTGGGACTCTACAGATTCTATTGATTGCAAAGTAAGATCCTTGGAAGCGTGATGGTAACAGCCTGATCAGCATTTATATCCTAGAAAAGGATCAGCGTCAAACCGATCCATGCCAGGCTGTATAAAAATAGATTATGTGCATCGGCCCTATTCTGATTTGATAGACCGGCTTGTCCGTTCTTGCTACACCCCCAACCACCTCTATTCACTATTTCAGTTTTGCCCTACCTGCAAGCACACCATCAAAAACAGGTTGGGATACGCTTGGCGGGAAGTCGTCTGGAAGAGAGGATACAACTCGGTTGATTACATCATCCATATTGTCAAGTAGTTCCTGAAATACCGTCGGCAATTCGGTTTCAGGAAAACGGGGTTTGCGGGCTAAGGCAGACCAGTGCCTTTTGATAATCTCCTGCCAGTAATAGTGCTTGTTTTTGCTGTCTATCGACATGGCCATTTTCATCTGTTTTGTGTGGAGCTCTTTTTTCGCTATCAAGGGATAAGCAGACATGACATCGTACAGTGGCGTCATTCGGAATCCCCCACCAGGCAACAGATATATACTGAAGTTTTTTGCGTGGCCATCAATTGCACCTAACAACCAGAAGAGGATCTGGCTCTTCATAAACAGCCGTCGATCAGGCAAGGCCGCTTCAGAACCGATCAGCAACTCCATTATTCGGCATATTCCCGGTCCTCCATCCTCCTCATACTTGAATACCGGTGGAACGCCCAGAGCTTGACAGATATCTTCCATAGGAAGCCGGATAATCCAGCTACCATCCATAGACAAACGTCGGTCAAATCGTTCAACCACGAGTGTTTTTATTTCTTCAAATCTGCAGATTTCTGCATTGGCAACGGGAATGCCGAACTCCTTCAGGATTCGGTGACAAAGCCACTCATTTTCCACGCTGTCAGACAGATCTATCCGTGGCGTCTGCCCGATCGGTAGTTTAAAAATATGGCTTGTGGGTGTAACGCCATTCGGCCTGCACCACTGGTTATTGTGCCAAAGCAGAGCTGTTTTTTCCTGTGCTCCAGCCAGCGAAATTCTGAAATCACTATCTTTACTCATGCCCAGCGGCATAGAGCGATAATTTCTAAGTGTATCTGCAATCTCTGTATTACCAAGCGCAGTGCCCGTTATCGTCATCATATCAGGTGGCAACTCTGATTCCGGCAGAAGCTGGATTGCACCGACACAATCTCTACCAATATGCCATAACAGGTCAAAACATCGGTCACTTACGGCACCAAAACGTGCCTGAATCCGCTTTCTGATAGCGTCATTGTCTGGCAGCATGTTGTCAAAAAAGTACTCAACGGCTGTTCCCTGCAGTGGATGCTCTCCAAGCGGAAGCGACAGAGACAACGGCCTGCTGTTTTCCGAATCAAGCCAGGATCGGGCATAGACAAGCTGCAATCTGCCTGTTGTTCCAAACGACAAGCTGCCGACTTTCTCGCCGTTAATAAAAATAGCAAGCGGTATCCTGGTTCTGGGTCTGGCCATGGCTACCACCTGTCCGCTAACGGCTCAATCTGTTCCTGATTGCCGATCTGCAGTTTCAAATTAAGGGCAGCCAGAAGGTGCAGGAGCGTCTGCAGCTGCACTGTCGGTTTTCCCTTTTCAATCAACGAAATGGTGGTCTGATTCAACCCTGTCATTTCCCCCAGGACTATCTGGGTCAAGCCCTGTTTCTTTCGTTCATCTCTGATAAGAGATCCCAAAGACTGCGCAGAGGTAACGAGCCTGAACATATCTGCTCCTTGTAACAACTCAAAATATTGTCCATCAGAAATAAATTTTGATTATTGTTTACTTAGCATATTATTAATTTATTGTCTATTTGGAATAACATCATGGAACATCAGAAGGCGGGGAATCCTGGGGGCGATTATGCGGGCAATTCGTGGTGTGGCAGAGAATAAGCGGTAAGAACGTGATGTGCCAGGGATAAGCAGGCATGGCGTCCCCGTATTTTTCGGTTTTACGCAAACGCACCTAAAACCTCTAAATACGGGAAGTTTCCCTATTTCTTCCTTAACTTTAAGCAGCATAAGCAATTCATTACAGTAACCACGATTACTATATTTTGATTCTGGCGGTACCCATGAGGTTTTATAACCGGACAGATGAGCTGGCAGAGTTTGCCACCCTCTATGAACAGTCTGCAGATAACGGACGCATGACGCCCCCGCTATTTTATAAATTTCAATCAAGAAGCGCCCTGACCCTGGCCAGAGCGTCTTCAACAATCATTTCAGGTGCTGCCTCAATAACCTTCCCGCTACGTTGTTTAAAATCCAACATACGGATTTGATTACAGAGAACAACGCCTTGAGTCTTTCCGCCTCCACCGGTCATTGAAACGGTAAAACCATTTTCACGTGCAAACTGCCCACCCTGGGTAATCGGGGCAACAAGTGCCAAACCAAAACGATTAAATTCAGCAACGGTAAGAACAAGCGCAAAACGTTGCCCTTGCTGTTCCCTACCCAACGTTGGATCAAGATCAAGATGCAGAATATCCCCTCTGTCAGGAATACCCCGCTTCATAACGGCACCTCTTTACCGACCGGTTTTGAGTCAATCCACACCTGATCTTCAGCAGAGACTGCCATATTTGGCTCAGTACACTGAGCCAAAAGCTCAGAGAGCTTGTATTGAGGTCTTGTCTTTGGCTCGACAACCAACCTGCCTCCCTCAACACTAACTTCCACCTGGCTGCCTACACAGAGATGCAGCATATTCAGAATCTGTTTAGGTAAAGCCATCACTACAGATCCGCCAAGCGCCCGCAATGCAACTGTTGCCATCACACACCTCCGTAAAATTATATATTAGTATAACATTCAAAAAGAACAAGGCAAGAAAGAATGAGATGTGTCAATAACAAATGAGTATGGTGTCCCCGTATTTTCGTATTTTTTTGCGTATTTTTTTTGATTATTGTTTACTTAGCATATTATTAATTTATTGTCTATCTGGAATAACATCATGGAACATCAGAAGGCGGGGAATCCTGGGGGCGATTATGCGGGCAATTCGTGGTGTGGCAGAGAATAAGCAATAAAAACGTAATGTATCCAAGATTCTCTCGGAACCAGCAGTGTCCGGTTAGAAATATGCATTCGGAAGCACGGCAGTAGAACAGCTCTTTAAAACACCAATAAAAATAGCATCATGAAACACATTCAGCTTGACTTCAAGTACAAAATCGGCGCGCAGCCACCTCGCAAGCTATTGATATCGCGATATTGTTTATTTATCACTAATCAACCTCCTGCGTCCTGCTTTCTTTGGTTTCAAAGGTCGCTGCAAGCTGATTTCCAACGAGTCAAGAAATGAATCTTCACCCAATGCCCGTCCTGTTCGTTCGTGTCCACGGATCTTGTGTGCATCTGCGTCATCAACATCCGTCAAAAATCGCCTCCATTCACCAACCACCTCAAGCAGAGGTGCGACCGAGACCAGTATGTCATCTTGCCCCGCTGCATGTGCCTTGGCACTACTCCACGGCCAGGCGTATGGATCTGGAGCAAGTTGTGCCCGCACCGGGTTCATTTCAATATATTTTACAGCAGCCAAAAGGTAGCTCTCATCCATGGGAAACGATGAAAACCGCCCCTGCCACAAATGGCCGGTCCACTTTTGCCGTCGATTGATCATGGCTGAGTAGCGACGATGGGCTTCCCCAATTGCCAGACGCAACCCTTCCTCAGCTTCAGGCACAGCAATAAGATGAATATGGTTCGGCATCAGACAATAAGCCCATATTGCCACATTACACTTCAGACACCACTCAGACATAAGAGCAAGGTACGCCTGATAATCTTCATCCTGAAAGAATGTTTCCATCCTCCGGTTACCACGCTGGGTAACGTGATGGGGTATTCCGGGAGCAATTATACGGGCAATTCGTGGCATGGCAGAAAATTAGCGGTAAGAACCTGATCCGTCAAGAATAAATGAGTATGGTGTCCCTCTATTTTTCCCAGGCGGATATCCTCAGCTATTTCCGAGGGTATCAACAACAAAATTAAACGGTTAAAGCGAATGGCCTATGGGTACAGGGACGTCAGCTATTTTCTCTTAA
>DAIQQT010000215.1:0-5308 GCA_036786685.1 Trichlorobacter sp. | reverse complement strand
AAAAGGTTTTATCAAACCGGTTCACCCTGAGCGATGATCCCACTTGTCTGGACACGTTCCCGTTTCAGCGCGATTTCATGGGCATGCCCCGCACACCGTTCCCGATCTTTGCAAACGGGGTATTCCGGTCATTCACCTGGTCCCAGGATGATGCGGATGAGTTTAGCACCGCACCCACGGGGCACTCGGTCATGCACAAGAGTCTTGTACTGGCGGGTGGCGACACGCAGGTCCGCACACTCAAAGAACTGGTAGACCTGCCGCGCAGAAATGATCTGCTGTACATCCCCTCGCTGCATTACCTGAATATTGTCAACCCTTCCACGGGTCTGATCACGGCCAGTTCGCGCTTTGGCGCGTTGCTGCTCACCAACGACGGCTCCGTGGTCGTGCCCTACAATGTGCGTATCACCCAAAGCCTGCTGGATATATTCGGCAACAGGCTGGCCTGGCTCTCCCAAACCCGGGTCGTCCATAACACATCAAATAGTTATGGCGCCCGCAACCCCACCGCGATCGTGGTACCGGCCTTTGTTCAGGTCAATGACCTGGAGATTTCACACACCAATGCAAGCTATTGATGCATTTCGCGTAGTGATGCCTCAAGAAGTTGGCAGATAAATAGGTATGATATCCCTGTATTTTGGCTTACTTATTAACCGACAGCCAATCTTGTTATGTAAATTGTAAATTGAATTGACAATTTACATGATTGGCTCTAACGTGTTGTCATGATAACAAGAAATTCCCAGACAACCTTGCAGCGCCTGGCACAGGGATTCCCGGTCGTCGCCATTACCGGCCCACGGCAATCCGGTAAAACCACCCTTGCCAAGGCGACCTTTCCTAATAAGCCCTATCTTTCATTTGAAGACCCAGATGTCCGGGTTTTGGCTGAAGCTGATCCCCGGCGCCTGCTTGCCCGTTATGTCGACGGTGCCATCCTGGATGAAGTACAGCGGGTGCCACAGCTTTTCTCCTATCTGCAAACCCATGTGGATGAACATAGGCAACCCGGCATGTTTATCCTGACCGGCTCCCAGCAATTTGGTTTGCTGTCAGGTATCAGTCAGTCCTTGGCCGGGCGGGTGGGGATGGTGCAGTTACTTCCGCTGGCATTGAGTGAACTAAGCCGTGTTGCATTACTGCCTGCCGGCGTGGATGAACTGCTCTGCAAAGGGTGCTATCCGGCACTGTACGACCGCAACCTGGCACCGGCTGACTGGTTTAGCGGCTATGTCAGCACCTATGTTGAACGGGATGTGCGTCAACTGATCAATGTACGGGATCTTTCCGCATTCCAGCGGTTTTTGAAGATGTGCGCTGCCCGCAGTGGTCAGTTGCTGAACCTCTCCTCACTGGCCAATGACTGCGGCATTACTCATAACACCGCTGCTGCCTGGATATCAGTGCTTGAGGCCAGCTATATCATTCATCTGCTCCGGCCCCACCATCGTAACTTCAACAAGCGGCTGATCAAATCGCCCAAGCTCTATTTCTGTGACGTTGGGCTGGCTGCCTGGCTGCTGGGCATACACAAACCTGAAGAAGTGGCGTTCCATGCCATGCGGGGCAGCCTGTTTGAAACCATGGTTGTGGCGGAATTTCTGAAGCGCTGCTGGCATGACGGAAAACTGTCCAACCTGTACTTCTGGCGCGACAGCAGTGGGCTGGAGATTGATCTGGTACTGGAACAGGGAGAGCGGCTGATACCGGTTGAAATCAAATCCGGTACCACCATAGCAGCCGATTTTACGGCTAACCTGAAAAAGTGGCAGCAACTGTCCGGCACAACCGAGCAACCGGCCTGGTTGATCCACGGCGGGGACCAGCGCTTTGACACAGGCACCATCCAACTGCTGCCCTGGCAAGATCTGGAGCAGGTTGGATAAGTGTTTGTAGGCGTGTTGGCTGTATGAAAAACAACTCAACTACTCCCCCACGAGGTTCTCTATGACCACCTCCACCCACCCAACCCGCTGCGCCTGGGTCAGTGATGACCAGCTCTATTGCGACTACCATGATCGTGAATGGGGCGTAGCGGTGCATGACGACCGGCTGCTGTTTGAGTTCCTGACTCTGGAAGGGGCGCAGGCCGGACTGTCCTGGATTACAGTGCTGCGCAAGCGGGAGTCCTACCGCGTCGCTTTTGATGGGTTTGATCCTGCAATCGTGGCCCGTTTTGATGAACAGAAACAGGCTGAGCTGCTGCAGAATCCAGGCATTATCCGCAATCGCCTGAAGATAGCATCCACCATCAGCAATGCCCGCGCTTTTTTAAAGATTCAGGAACAGTTCGGTTCTTTTGATGCCTATTTGTGGCGTTTTGTGGAGGGCAGGCCGATCCAGAATGCCTGGCGCAGCATCAAGGAGGTGCCTGCCAGCACGCCGGTTTCCGATGCCCTCAGCCGTGACCTGAAAAAACGCGGTTTCCGCTTTGTGGGCAGCACCATCTGCTATGCCTTCATGCAGGCGGTGGGGATGGTGAATGATCATACCATTGACTGTTTCCGCTGGCAGGAGCTGCAAAACAAATGATCTGAACCAGCCATATTTTTCATTACAACCGTTCTGTTTCAGGTAAAATGATGCCTGCGCAGTCGCGCTGAGTGCATCCCAAGCCTTCCCGGAGTCGCTCCCATGGTTGATCAAAAGTTCCGTCCGGTACATGTTGCCTGCATCAATCCTGACAAATTCCCTCAAGTGGCCCTGTACATGCAAAGCGGCACCAATCTGGTGCTGTACAAGCCAGCAGATCGCCCTATCAGCAAGGCGGACCTGCAGCGCTTGAACAACAATCAGGTAGACCAGTTATATGTTGGTTCTGGAAGCATCCGGGAGGTCTGTGATTTTCTTGAGGAGAGCATTTCAGACCTCCTGGCAGACAGTGACATCTCTGGGCCGGTCAAGGGGCAGTTGCTTTCCCAGGTGGCGATGAACTATGTCATGGATGTGTTTGAGATGCCGGATAAGCTCTCTAACCTGGACCGTTGCCGCAATCTGGTCCGGCAGTTGATGCAGTACATAACTGCCAACCAAAATCCGCTTGAAGCCCTGCATGCGGTAGTGAACCACGATTTCTACACCTTTGCCCATAGCGTGCATGTTGCCTCGCTCTCACTGCTGGTGCATGCCGAGGTTTTCGGTCTCTCTGCTGATGAACTTGAGGATGTGGGCATTGGCGGCATTCTGCATGATGTAGGGATGATCTTTGTGCCCAGCGGCATCCTTGAAAAGACCGACATCCTGACCAATTTTGAATACAACCTGATCAAGAAGCATGCGGAGAGGGGGTATGAATGTCTGCGTGATCTGGGCGGTTTCAGCGAGATTACGCTGGCTGCGGTCAGGTACCACCATGAGCGGAACAACGGTGAGGGCTACCCCTTCCAGTTGGCCGGTGATGAGATTCCCCGCACTGCGCAGGTTACGGCGATCTGCGATGTCTTCAGCGCCCTGACGTCAAATCGGGCCTACAAGAAAGCAATGGCAAAGGATGAGGCGATGGCATTGATGGAAAGTGTTGGTAAGGATGTCTTCAGTCCCCGCCTGCTGGAAAAATTTAAATCCGTTGTCCTGCCAGAAGGTTCTTGATGTCTCCATCCTTTACCACACTGCGCTGGCGCCTGTTTTTTACCCTGGCCCTGATGTACATCCTGGTCTATTTCTACCGGGTTTCACTGGCCGTGGTGTCTGCCGATGTCAGCCGGGATCTGGCCCTGACACCGGAACAGCTGGGCAGTCTGGCAGGCATCCTGTTCTACGTCTATGCCGTGGCCCAGATTCCGCTGGGACCACTGATCGACCGGGTTGGCCCCAGGCTGGTGATCTCCGGTTGCGGCCTTCTCACCACCCTGGGTGGGCTGCTGTTTTCCCAGGCCGGTTCTCTGGCAACCGCCATGGCTGGCCGGGTGTTGATCGGTATCGGTACCGCTGCGGTCTTGATGGCCACCTTTACCATCTTCAGCCACTGGTACACCAAACAGGAGTTCGGCAAGGCCTCCGGCCTGATGGTGGCTGCCGGTAACCTGGGCAACCTGGCAGGAACCGCACCACTGGCCTTTGCCGTGGGCGTTATGGGGTGGCGTTCGTCATTTCTGGTAATCGCTGTGCTGCAAGCAGTGGTGACGGTGCTGATCTTTGTGAAGGTACAGGATCGTCCGGCACACCGCCTTGAATCAGTGTCCCCTGAACATCAGGAAAAACCAGGTATGCTGGCAGCCTGGGGAACCATCGCACAAGACCGCTCTTTCTGGCTGCTGGCGGCCATCGCCTTTTGCTGGTACGGCAACTATCTGGCGGTGCAGGGGTTGTGGGGCGGCCCATTCCTGATGCATCTGATCGGCCTGACGCGGGAAGGGGCAGGCAAGATGCTGATGTGGACCTCGGTCGGATTTATCATCGGTTCCATGCTGACTGACCGGATCGCACGGACGGTCTTTCATTCCTACAGCCGCACCCTGCTGGTTGGCCAGCTCTGTCTTGCAGCACTCATGTCCGGCTTTCTGGGCTGGCTGACACTACTGCCGCTTTGGACACTGCCGATCTATTTTCTGGGAATCGGGCTGACGGTCTCAACCGGTGTGATGATCTACCCGATCATCCGGGCCAGTGTGCCGGTAACCATGGTAGGGACCGGACTGACCTCGCTAAACTTCTTTGTGCTGATGGGAGCGGCGGTTGCCCAGCAGGGGATGGGGGTTGTGATTGCCCATTGCGGCGGATATACGCCGGAGGGGTTTCGGGCAGCCTTCAGCCTGCCGGTGGCAGGTCTGCTGCTGACCAGCCTGACCTTCATCTTTGCCCGCAACTGTCCGGCAGGAGAGTAACGTTATTGGCAGGCGGAACGCACACAGGGGGCATGATCCATTGGATCGCGCCCCCTGTGATTTATGCAACATTATAAAATGATATGCTATCGGGTCATTCCTTTGGGCGTTTTGGCCTCTTTAGGGTGAATTTCCGGGTGATACGCATCAACGTACAGCTTGAAGGTGGTCCCCTCTGAATCGATCAACTGGTAGAGGTCAACAATATGTCCGTCTTCTCCCGGCCCTACGTTGCCAATCCGGCTGACGTTAAACGGCTTGTTGTGCTTGTCCCGCAGGGAACGCAGATAATATTTTGAACCGGCGATCCCTTCAGACAGGTCAGCTCCGCCCATTTTGATCGGGTTTTCTTTGGTATAGCCGAACGTGGCATCATCTGAAACGTTTTGAGGCGCTTCTGCTGCTGGTTCTGTAACTGCTGGCCGTTCTGCCGGAGCGGTTGCAGCAGGAACACCACGACGGAGCATCCTGGAACGACG
>DAIQQT010000214.1:0-5318 GCA_036786685.1 Trichlorobacter sp. | reverse complement strand
ACGGACCACCCCGAAGCGGGTAACCGCACAGTCCTCAATCAGCAAAATCTGCGGTTTCATGAAAGGTTTTCCTCCAGCGCCGGCTGCAACTGCAGCGTAACCGTACAGCCCGGTTCAGGACAATTATTACAGATCTGCACCGCTCCCCCCATCTGTTCAGTAAACTGTTTCACCAGAACCAGTCCCAACCCCGTCCCGCCTCTGCGGGTAGTAAAAAACGGATCAAAGACCCGCTCAAGCAGATCAGATGCAATTCCGGTGCCCTGATCAACCACACGCAACCGCAGCTGCTCCTGGCGGGAGGATGACCGGCAGGCATCAAGCAGCAGCCTGACACAGCTCTCCGCCGGACTGTGCTGCACGGCGTTATCCAGAAGATTGAACAGCACCTGCTGCAGGCGGTCCCTGTCCGCACGGGCCAGCACTTTTTCCATAGCTGGATCAATCTCCAGCACAAGCTGCCGATGACCGGCCTGACTACTCTCCTGCCAGAGCTGCACAGTTTCGCGGCAGAACGCCGCCAGTGCCAGCGGCAGTAGCTGATCTTCCTGCTGACGGCGCCCCAGGTTGAGCAGGTCATTCATCAACCGGGCAAGCCTGACAACCTGGGAACGGATATGTTCAATATATGGGGTCAGGGTATGGTTACCTTCGACCCCCTCTTCCCGGAAAAGTGCCTCAGTAACCGTCAGGATGGCATTAAGGGGATTCCTGACCTCATGGGCCACTCCGGCTGCAAGCTGGCCGATATACTCAAGTCGCTGCGCCTCAGCCAACTGGCGTTCAAGCTCCTTGCGCTCGGTAATATCAGTAACAAAACCACACCAGAGCACGCTGTCATCCGGCTGCAGCCGGGGACGCGAATCTGCCTGAAACCACCGCACCCCCTTTGACGGGACCCCCCCGCGGAATTCACGGTGCCAGGGAGCCAGGCTAGCGGCTGACGTCTGGATTGAATCCATCAGACCGGGCAGGTCATCAGGCAGGATCAGATCAAAAAGGCAGGTTGCATCATGCTGAATTGCCTCAGCTGGAATCTCGAAGAGTTCCAGCATGGACTGACTGGCGTAGGGAACCGTGTAACGGCCATCGGGAAACATCTGGAACTGGTAGATTCCGCCGGGAACCTGTTGGGAAAGGCTGTTCAGCAGATCATGGCTCTTCTGCAGATCGCTGGAACACTGCGCCACCTGCTGTTCCAGCTCAGTCTGGAAACAGTGCTGTGACAACTCCGATTCTTTTTGCAGGGTAATGTCATAACAACTGCCGATATAGCCGCAGAAACAGCCGTCGATGGCATAGTGGGGAGCGCCGTGGTCAGTAATCCAGCGATAGGAACCGTCATGGTAGCGCAGCCGGTACTCCATAACAAACGGCTGCCGGGCCTCAAATGCCTCCCGGTAGGTCTTGAGACAATCGGACAGGTCGTCTGGGTGGACCCCTTCTGCCCAGCCATCCCCCAGCTCCTGCGCCAGGGTCCGTCCGGTAAACTCCAGCCAGGTCTGGTTAAAATAGTCACAACGGCCATCAAAGCCCGAATGCCAGATCAGGGCGGGAAACTGCTGGATAATCTCAGCCCTGCCAACGGTTTTCCCGGAGTCATCCAGCAGGGCACAAAGCGTTTTGCGATGAGGAGCCATAGTCACGGACCAGTCATGAAAGGCAAGGATACGCTACGTGTGGGAGCACCATACCGTCTGTCTCAAAATAAGACAACAACTATAAAACACGCCGCCAAGAACAGAAACAATTTATTAAAAACAGACAATTAGATAATACGGCACATTTTTTGATTGTTTTGTAGCCAACAGTCTGCAGTAGATGGACAGCACACAAAAATCGCGCTACAAATACCCCCGAAAAAGGAGAAGAGACGATGCAACAACTGCTCAAATTGATGATTGCAATGACCCTTTTACTCGCTACTGCCGCTTTTGTTACGGCCACTGACAAGGTTGAAGGCCCGGACAGCTGCAAGTACTGCGGCATGGACCGTACCAAATTTGCCCATAGCCGGATGCTGGTAACCTATCAGGACGGCAGCTCGGTCGGCACCTGCAGCCTGCACTGCACAGCCGTTGAGCTGGCCAATAATATTGATAAAATGCCGACCTCCATCAAGGTGGGGGACTTTGCCACCAAGAAGCTGATTGACGCAGAAACAGCCCACTGGGTGATCGGCGGCGACAAGATGGGAGTTATGACCGCCCGGGCCAAGTGGGCCTTTGCCACCAAGGCCGATGCCGAGGCGTTTATAAAGACACACAAGGGAACCCTGGGCAGTTTCGATGACGCCATCAAGGCGGCCTATGAAGATATGTACAAAGACACCAAAATGATCCGCGAACGCCGGGCCATGAAGAAAATGAAGCACGAGCACAAATAACGACCATATCCCCTCTCCCTCAAGGAGAGGGGATATGGTCACAAACTATCCATATGGGAATAAAGAGGGAGCTGCCATGAAGCGCTATCTGATACTGTTTGCTGTTACTGTCTGTATCTGGCTGAACAGCACTCCTGCCCGGACAGCACCGCCCCCGGGACCGGGCCCGAAGGACAAGTGTCCGGTCTGCGGCATGTTTGTCCACAAGTATCCTGCCTGGACCGCGGCAATCAGATTCAGCGACGGCAGCCAGGCCTGGTTTGACGGCGCCAAGGATCTGTTTATCTACCTCAACAACCTGCCCAAATATGCACCGGGCAGAAAACCGGCCATGATCTCGGCCATTGAGGTTAAAGACTACTATACGCTGAAGCTGATTGATGCCAAAAGTGCCTTCTATGTGATCGGCAGCAACGTGTACGGACCGATGGGACATGAACTGGTCCCCCTTGCAAGACAACATGAGGCACAGGAGTTTTTAAAAGACCACGCCGGCAAACGGATTATCAGATTTCACGAGATCACCCCTGCCCTGCTGAAGACGCTGGAGTGAGCGGAACCGCCATGCGCCCCTCCACCGTCTTCATACTGCTGATCGCAACCGGCACGACGCTTTTGCTCTTAATGGGCATTCACGCCCGCAGCAGCCAGACCACACGGAAAGCTGAGCTGCAGGAACGGGCCAGACTGGTGCGCCGATTGCAGCTGACCGACCTGTGCCTGTTTACCGAGGCCCGCTATACCCGCCATCCCGCCATGGCGGATCTGCACGCTCCATTTCAGGATCACCCCACCGCCCTGGAGCATTTTCCGTCCGGCTCACTGGTGACACCACCCGCAACCCTGCAGAGGCCCTATGCACCACGCCCTTAACCGCCATCGCGCTATCCTCGACTTTACCCTCTCCTCTCTGCTGAGACGGAAGACCAAAAACATCGCCCTGTTTCTGGTCTACACCCTGATCATCTTTGTGATTGCATCGCTGATCTTTTTTGTGCAGGCCCTGAAGCGGGAAGCGGCTCTGCTGCTGGCCGAGGCGCCGGACATGGTGGTGCAGCGGATGATTGCCGGCCGTCACGACCTGATACCGGCCGGCTATGCAGCGAAAATCGGCGCTATCCGCGGGGTGTCGGAGGTGGCACCGCGCCTGTGGGGTTACTACTACGATCCGGTCTTTCAGGCCAATTACACCCTGCTGGTGCCGGACACGGCACCGCCGCCACCCGGTTCGATCACCATCGGCAGCGGTGTTGCCAGAAATCTGCGGATCAAGACCGATGATCTGGTGACCTTCCGTTCCTACAGCGGCACGCCGCTGCTCCTGACTGTCACCGCGATCCTGCCGCAACATGCAGAACTGGTGGCAGCGGATCTGGTGTTGATGGCTGCAGAGGATTTCCAGACCATGTTCAGGATGCCGCAGGCTGTTGCCACTGACCTGGCTGTAACCGTGGCCAACCCCCGCGAACTGGTGACCGTGGCCAACAAGATCGTCGAGCAGTTTCCCGATACCCGTCCGATTCTGAAGAGTGAACTGCTGCGCACCTATGACTCGCTGTTTGACTGGCGGGGCGGGATGATGGTGGTGATGCTGGCCGTGGCGGTACTCTCGTTTGTAATCTTTGCCTGGGACAAGGCCAGCGGCCTCTCGGCAGAGGAGCGTAAAGAGATCGGCATCCTCAAATCAATCGGCTGGGAGACCGCTGACGTGCTGCTGCTGAAATTCTGGGAGGGCACAGTGATCTCGTTAAGCGCCTTTCTGGCCGGTGTACTGCTGGCCTACCTGCATGTCTTCTTTTCCTCAGCCGCCCTGTTCTCCCATGCCCTGAAAGGCTGGGCCATTCTGTACCCGCAGTTCAAACTGGTACCGGTTGTTGACGGCTATCAGCTTACGGTACTGTTCGCACTCTCGGTGCTGCCCTACACCGCGGCCACCATTATCCCTGCCTGGCTGGCAGCCACCATTGCCCCTGATGCAGCCATGAGGTCCTAACCATGATTGCACTGCAGCAGGTCACCAAAAGCTTCGCCATCGGCCCCACCACCAGCTTTACCGCGGTGGATAGCGTGAGCCTGACCATTACACGCGGCAGCATGACGATCCTGAAAGGCCCCAGCGGATCAGGCAAGACCACCCTGCTGGCCTTGATCGGCTGCATGACCAGACCAAGTTCGGGGCGGATCATGCTGCAGGGGGTAGAGACCAGCTTCTTTCAGGCAAGCGAGTCAGCTGAGGGGTTTGACAGCTCCAGCCTGCCGGAGCGTTTTCTGACCGAGATCCGCCGTTCCACCTTCGGTTTCATCTTTCAGCAGTTCAACCTGATCAAGGGGATCAGCGCCCTGCAGAACATCATGCTGCCGGCCTACCCCGGCGGCGAACAGCAGCCGGTGGTCAAGCAGCGGGCACTGGGGCTGATGGAACAGTTTGATCTGCTGCGTCATCGTAACTCGCCGGTGGAATGGCTCTCCGGCGGGGAACTGCAGCGGGTTGCCATTGCCCGCGCCCTGATCAACAACCCGATCGCCATTATTGCCGATGAGCCGACCGCCCACCTGGACAGTCAACTTTCTCAAGCATTCATGGAGAGCATCGGCCAGCTGAAAGACAGCGGCAAGACCGTGCTGATCGCCAGCCATGACCCGATTGTCTACAGTTCGCCACTGGCTGACCAGGTGGTGGAGATGCGTGACGGCCGGATTGTAGGGCTGGAGTCATCTCCATGATCCAGCACCCGGCCATACTGGCACTGATGACCGCCTCGCTGATAATCAGCGGCCTGCTGCTCTATGCCGGCTGGTTTGCTATTCAGATCCTGAAGAACTGGGATCTTGCCAGCGGCAGTGAGCTGCAGCTGCAACTGGAACGGCGGACCTACCTGATCGCCACGATCATGAGTTATGCCCTGCTGTTTCAGATCATCTCCCTGTTCCT
>DAIQQT010000213.1:0-5344 GCA_036786685.1 Trichlorobacter sp. | reverse complement strand
GAAAATATACTACAAAACGGCTGTTTTAACTACTTCAATTTCAACAGCCTGTTAAGGCTCTTGGCTGAAATTTTAATCGCTATGAAACAGGAGCTATACACCAACATGCTTTTGAGGTTGATCCTCTGATAGCTGCCAAATGGTTTAATCATCGACCGCTGACAGCAAGGGGTACATGGCTCTGGGCTGATAAAGAGATGCTTGCATTGGTCAGTTCATTGTAGGGAGTATGTCACTAATTCTTTACGCGTGACTAACGGCATTAATCTAAAGACAATCGATCAAAATCATTATATAATATCCAAAATTACATATAGTTAGAGAGTGCTATGAACTACGAAAACAGGCTGGCCGATAACGAGAAGCTCCAGGAGAAGATACGGGGCCACCGTCCGCTTGATAGCTACGAAGTTAAGCAACTCAAGGAGTATTATCGCATCGGCCTTACCTACACCAGCAATGCTCTGGAAGGGAACAGCCTGACCGAGAGTGAAACCAAGGTCGTGCTTGAAGACGGTATCACCATCGGCGGGAAACCGCTGAAGGACCACTTTGAGGCAATCGGTCACAGTGAGGCATTTGACCTGCTGTACAGACTGTCAGAGCGTCAGGAGATAACGGAAGACAACATCCTCGGCCTCCACCATCTGTTCTACTACCGGATCGATGCAGAGAACGCCGGGAAGTATCGGGAGCGCAACGTTATCATTACTGGAACCGATTTCACACCACCGGCACCAACTGCTGTACCGGCAGCCATGGCGGAGTTTCTGGGTAGTCTGTCATCATTGCATAGTACACTGCACCCCGTAGAATATGCTGCCATGCTGCATCTGCAGTTAGTAACCATCCACCCTTTTATTGACGGCAACGGCAGAACCGCTCGACTGCTGATGAACCTGGCCCTACTTCAGGCAGGCTATCCCATTACCATTATTCCCCCGATTATCAGGGGTGACTATATTGCAGCCCTGCGGGGTTCCAACAAAGGCGACAACCAGCCATTCGTCAACGTCATCTCCTGCTGCGTTTGGGAAAGCCAGAAGGAATACCTGCGGCTATTAGAGAGTCTTGATCGAAAGTAGCAAATGACGATTTCACTGTACAAAGGCTCTTGTAGTAAAGCCATGTCCTATATCGGGCTTATCAATACTATGGCTCCTCTGGAAATGCCACATAAAATATATTGGTTAGCGTATCATAGACCCCCCATCAGACATTTCTTTTAGCTGTTACTTAATCCCTTAAAGCGGTCGTAGTATGCTTTAATGATCGTCTCGTTAAAAACAAACGGTAATTCGCCTATTCCTATCTAATCTGGAGATTATGTATGTTTGAAACGCAGTACAACGAAGAAATGGAAGCTGAAGTGAAGAGACTTGATGCCAAGCAACGTGCCATTAGTGCCGGGCATCCAGAATGGGATAATGCCTGCAAGCAATGTGGCTGCCGACTTGAGATCATAAAAGATGAAGTCTGCCTAAACTGTAGTACTGCTCTGCAAAAGGCATCCTGAAACTGGCATTCAGGTATTTATTAATAAAATCAGTTGTTTATTGACATTTGTTTGAATATGTGTTATAAAATCAATACGATACGAATTTGTCGAATGTACGAATGCATGTATCGAAATGTGCAAACTTTTTATGATGCAGTTGTTCTTCTTCTGAATGCACCCTCTCAGTATGTCGTAATCATCAAAACATAGTCCATACCATCACTATCCGCTGAAAAAGCCCCTGAATTGCATCAAGTCCGATGCTTTTCGGGGCTTTTTGCGTTTGCAAGTACGAATTGATTTGTTTACTCATTCGCCACACCCCCGTGAAAGGAGCCCACTATGGAACTGGCGCAGTACCTTATCTGCTTCACCACCCGCCATGAACAGGCCAAAGAGATCCATGAAGAAGAAATGAGAGAGGTATGGCAGGCACGTAAAAGAAAAAAGAACGAACGTAAAACCGTATCCCTTACCTATCAAGATGAGCAAGACCTACTGAATACCGTTATCGGCTCAGTTGGTCGGCGACCAGTCTGCCTGAAGAAACTGTCCATGCCGGCTTTGGGTTGTCTGGCCTATCTGTTTAAAGCGAAGATGGATAACGACTGTTTTACCGAAGGTCATGAAATAGTCAGCAGGCTAGTCTGTAACCCTGAACGGACCATAGATTACCTGCAAGGGCTTGAAGAACTAAAGGAGCTGGGGTGGATACTCATGCTTAGTACGCCCTCTTCCGCCTTTACCGATCAGCCACCTTTCTGCTGGCTACAGACACCTGTGGAGTTGGGCAGTACCTTTCACGAACAGATGGGAACAGCACAGAGTATTGATCGTAGCTTCACCTCCAATGACAATTACCTTGATGAACTTTTCAACTACCTACAGACCGTGGCCCGTGATGATGGGCTTCTGTACAAGGTCCACCAGGCTGATACCGATATCGCCGTTGCGCAACCCCATGACTGGTACCGCCGCGTCATGCGACGGGTAGAGTGTACAACCATCCCCTTACCAGCAGCTGATGCACTCAAAGAATACAATCTGAGCGTTTTTCAGTATTTATCTCTGGTAGGCCTTTTAGGTCAGCGAGATGGCGACCTGCATTATGACTTCACTGACACCAATGATGTGATCCGTATGTTTGCCAATGGCCGCATCTGTAGAAAACGGATGAAAGAACATCTGTTCGGCGAGAAAAGCCCGCTCATGCATAAAAAGTTGATTGAAAGTACCGATGGCTCCTTTGGCGAAAGCATTCAGATAACGCAACTTGGCAGTACAGCATTACTTGGCAAGCAAGAAGGAAAACTGACGAAAAAGGAACTAAAAGCACGCTTAAAGCGTACTCTGTTTGAGTATGAAGAGCCTGAAGTAAAGAAAGAATCCGTCATGCTGCCAGCACCCATTATGGACGCGATCCGTTCCATCATCTTCAGCGAATCACGGCTTGGGCAACGCATACGAAAGAAGTGGCATACTTCATTACCAGCTGCCTGGGGATCACCGACTGGCAGCACCGTCCTTTTGTATGGTCCTCCTGGTACTGGCAAGACCTTGACCGCCCAATACCTTGCCAGTGAGATGAAACTGCCCTTGCTCAAGATAGATGCTGCCAAGGTGTTGAGGCCATGGGTCGGTGAGAGCGAGGCCCAAGTAAAGAGAATCTTTGAAGATTATTTGATGCTGCAGAATGAACTGGGCAGATCACCACTTCTACTGTTGAACGAAGCAGACCAATTGCTTGGTACCAGAGGGGCTGGTGAACATGCTGTCGAAAAAATGCACAATAATATCAATAATTTGCTTCTGGAGGGGCTGGAGCGGTTCAGCGGAATCCTGGTAGCCACCACCAACCGGCGAGAACTGCTGGATGATGCCTTTAGCCGCCGCTTTACCTACAAGCTGGAATTACCACCACCTGACAAGAACCTTCGGGTCGAACTCTGGAAGAGTCATTTACCCATCAAACAACTGGCAGCAGATGTTGATATAGGACAGCTTGCCGACTTGGGACTATCCGGTGGTGAAATACGTCTGGTGGTCGAGAAAGCAGTGAGACTGGCAGCCTTCCGAGGCAGTACCAAGCTTACCCATGCCACTCTGCTGACCATTGCTCAGGAAGAGTTGGCCTGCAGGATGAAACAGAATGGAATAAAGAACAGGATTGGATTCTAATAACAGAGAGGGATACAGGCATGAAAGCAGCATTTCGACAACAGGCATCTGAATTTGACTGTGTGCCGACCACATTTGTCAATGCACTCTGCTTCCTGTTTCACAGGCACGAAATACCGCCTAGTGTTGTACGGAAAATCTATAAAGAGTGTCTTGATCTGGAGGCGGCAAGGGGCACCTCGGGGCGGGCCATCAGCGCCTTGTCAAAATGGCTCAAAAGCTACAACAACGAAAAAAGTTACAAGAAGTTTCAGCTCAACTCCAGTTACATCAAAGGTAAGCAGGTCCATCTAGGAGAAAACAGCAAGATTATCCAGTGCCTTGATCAGGAGGGAGTTGCCTTGCTTTGTGTCCATTCTAGCAATGATGCCTGGCATTAGAGCCTAAGCTTTAAAAAGCGGGAAGACTGGCTGTACTGCTATGACCCGCTGCCACGCACAAAACGATTTATCCATAATGAGTCGATTCAATTCTTAGAACCAGCCGGTAAACAGGACGCAAATCTTCGCATTCGGTGTGACTGGCTTGATAAAACCTTTAAATCTGCAGAGACCACTGAATCACGTAAGTACATCTTTGGCAGCAACAGTTACCGTGAATGCCTGTTGCTGCAGAGAATCAGACCGTAGTCCGCACCCCAGCAATTACCCTCCCATTACAACATGAATAAGTACTGTTGCGTATCAGCGCCGATGGATTCGTGCGTCCTTTGATCGTGACAGTAAGAAAGGAGTTACAACATGAGTTTGCGTCATTTGCCTGAAGGACAAACCAGCCGCAGGGTACTGCTGGCAGTGGCCCTTGCTATCAAGAGCTTGGAACGAGTCACCGGTACCATTGTTGAGTATGACATCACCCGTGATGATGCCGAGGCACTCTGTTCTGCCATGACTAACCTTTGGTCGATCCTTGAAACCAACGGCTACACCATTGATACCGATACCAACCACTTGCGGAGGATTCCGCCATAAAGGGATCAACATATAAAAGATGAATAAACGCCTTTGGACCGATGGTTCAGGGGCGTTTGCTTTTTGTAAAAAGTTTACATACGAAAGGAAAGGCACCTATGCATGATGAAAATGAGCTGAAACCACTTCATTTGCCGCCACGTAATCGAACCATCAAGATCAGATGTATTAAGGCGGTCTATGAACAGTTGCATATCAAAGAGCAGGACAACCAGTATCTCCAGCCCTTTACTCGCTATACCAGTCCTGAACAGGTGGCAGACACCTTCAGTTTTTTGCAAAGAGAAACCAAAGAGTACTTCTTCTCAATCCACTTGGACGGCAAAAACCGCATCAGTTGCATAGACGAAGTATCGGTTGGTTCGTTGAATCAAAGCATCGTCCATCCACGGGAGCTGTTCAAAACAGCCCTGCTCTCATCTGCAGCAGCAATCATCATGGTACACAACCATCCTACTGGCGATCCGACACCAAGCAGGGAGGATATCGATATCACCAGACGGATAAAGGAGGCGGGAGAGATTCTGGGGGTGAAACTGCTGGATCATATCATTATCGGCAGCAGCTACCTGTCGTTCGTGGAAAGGGGATTGCTATGAGTACAAAGTTTTATTCAGGTCAGATAGTTGTGACTGGCGGCATTCATGCCTTTATGGAAGGCAACCCGCAATTCAGGCTGCATGTACATCATTGCCTT
>DAIQQT010000212.1:0-5344 GCA_036786685.1 Trichlorobacter sp. | reverse complement strand
CGGTGTACCCGCCATTTCTGCCGGTTTAGACAATCACTCCCTGGCATTAACAAACGGCGGAGTAGTGGCATGGGGAAATAATTCATACAGTAAGACAACGGTGCCCACTACTGCTTTGCAGGATATCATCGCTATTGCTGCCGGTGGCACCCAATCCCTGGCACTGCATAACAACGGTACGGTCATCGGCTGGGGGGGGAGCGGGGCACCACCCTATAACCTTGCAGGAGTTGCAGCCATCTCAGCCGGTTTTTACCACTCCCTGGCATTAAAACATGACGGCACTGTGGTGGCCTGGGGATTGAACACCGACGGACAGGCAGTAGTGCCTGCCGGCCTGTTTGATCTGTCCGCCATTGCAGCAGGTGGCATCCATTCGCTGGCGTTGCGACGCAACGGCACCGTCATCGGCTGGGGTGCGAACGGCAGCGGCCAGATCAACATCCCCCAGGGGCTCGACGGAGTGGTCGCCATCGCGGCCGGTTACTCGCACTCCATGGCATTGAAAAGTGATGGTTCAGTACGGGTCTGGGGGGATAACACCTACGGGCAGACAACCTTGCCCGCAGCCGTACAATCCGGCGTTGTTGCCATTGCATCCAGCAAAAACTACTGCATGGCAATGAAGAGCGACGGCACGGTGGTTATCTGGGGATTGCAGAGCGGTGCGCCGGGAGTTCTGGATACGCAGCCGCTCCCGGCACAGCATACGGTATCCATCGTCAATACGTCCGGATTGACCGTTATTCCTGCAACACCGACGGTACCGTCCTATGAAGGGAATTATATCCTGATCGGTATTCCCGGCCCGCTTACCCCGATTATCAGCGGCTGCGGCGGGACACTGTACGGCACCATCTACAAGACCGCTCCGGTCACCGCCGATTGTACGGTCACCATCGGCCTGGCGCCGCCTTTGGCAATCACCGCAACGGACAGGACCGCCACCAGTTTTACCGCCCACTGGAATGCAGCCGCCGGTGCAACGGGCTATTATCTGAATGTGGCCAGCGACCTGAACTTTACCACCCTGCTGCCTGGTTACAACGGCAAGGATCTGGGCCTGGCAACCAGCCATGCCATCAGCGGACTCAGCGCCGGAACAACCTACTGGTACCGGTTGCGCTCTTATAACGGAATCACCACCAGCGCCAACTCCAACCCGCTGCCTGTGGCACCGCTGCCTGCAACTCCACTGGCCACTTCTGCTACAGGTATCAGCGCCACCGCCTTTACCGCCAACTGGACGACCGTTGCAGATGCGACCGGTTATCTGTTGGATGTAGCAACTAACAGCAGTTTCAACAACCTCCTGCCCAGCTATGACAGCCTGCCTGTCAGCGGTACCAGCACTGTCGTTACCGGTCTCACCCCCGGCACCGGCTACTGGTACCGGCTGCGGGCTGTAAACACGAGTGGCTCCGGTGCCTTCTCGAACTCAGTGGGGGTACTTACCATTCCGGCTGCACCGGTTGCCACAGCTGCGACAGGGCTGACAACCGATGGCTTCACAGCCAACTGGAACACCGTCACCGGTGCCGCCAGTTACCTGCTGGACGTCTCCAGTGATGCTAACTTCAGCAGTTTTTCCGGCACGTACCATGATCTGGAAGTACCGGACAATGCATCCTACCAGGTCAGCGGGCTCCCCCCCGGCAACGTCTACTACTTCCGGGTGAGGGCCAAGAATGCCAGCGGCGCAAGTGCCTATTCCAACACACAAAAGGTTGGCACAACCCTGACTGTTACGGCTTTTAACGGAAGCGGCAGTGGTACGGTCACAAGCACTCCTGCAGGCATTGCCTGCGAAAAGGGATCAGGCACAGGCTGTAGCATGTCGGGTTTCATTACATCCGTAAGTCTGGGGGCTGCACCCGACTGGAAATCCGTCTTTAGCAGCTGGGGAGGGGCCTGCGACCTCAGCCCGAATCCGTGCGTAGTCACCATGGATAGTGACAAGAATGTAACCGTAACCTTCAATCCCAACTTCCAGGCGATCCTGGCCGGCGATACCGGGACCGGTTTTGCAACCCTGCAGTCCGCCTACAATGCAACCGTAAACGGCTCAACAATCCTGGCCCATATCCATGACTTCTACGAGGACCTGCTCTTTGACCAGGCGCGGACCATTACCCTGGATGGAGGCAAAGCGCCAGATGATGCCAGCTACCAGACAACCACCGGCTATACCTCACTAGTGGGAACACTGAGCATTGCCAATGGAGCAGTCACCATACAAAACATCATCATCAAGTAGCCGGTATTTTCACTCACAGGACGTAAAACCGGTGCTGCAGTCACCCATGCATGTTCGGGCGGTTGCAGCACCGGTACGCAATCCGCCCCATTCTCCCCTGTCAGCATTCATCCTGAATCTTTCCCCTACTGTTGTATAACTCTTTGTTCATCGGAGCTTTCCCGATTGTCACCATGTTGCAAGATCAGGTACTATGCCGTAAATGGAGGTGGGTCATGCTGCAGTACAAGGTAGTTGAACTCTCAAACGTAACGGAAGAGACCATAGAAGAGGCGTTAAACGAGAAGGTCGCCGAAGGATGGAGCTTCGACGGCATGCAGTTTGCCATGCGGGAGAGCAGCAAACGTCCGGCCATGGCCTTCCTGATGTTTACGCGGGAAGAGGACTCTTAATTGAGTTGTTGCATTTTTTGCACAAACTGACCTTGATTACAAAGTGAACTACCGAGTACTTATCGGTAATTCATAAAGCATTTACCAGATACCAGGAGCATACATCCTTGGAGATCTCAACCAAACAAGAGCAGTTTAACGCTGCCATGGCGTTGTACAGTTCCCAAAGCAGGTACAAGGTGTTTGGTCTGCTGGTCTCAACCACAAACATCAGTCTGCAGCTCTACCTGTTTTATCGGATCTGGCCGGTATCAATCGGCCCTGGCTGGCAGGTTGTCTCGATTGTTGCCGCCTACCTGCTGACAGACTTCATCAACGGTCTGGTGCATATGTACATGGATAACAATGATCGCTATGCATCCCTTGACGGACCGCTGATTGCCAATTTCCACCTGCACCACAAGACCCCGCAGTATAAAAAACAGAACCTGCTGATGGTCTATTTTACGGAAACCGGTTCAAAGGTCTGGCTGGTTGGCTATCTGCTGTTGCTCTCTGTGCTGCGGGCCACATTTGTGATCAATCCAGCCCTGTTATACATACTCGTCTATATCGGTATCCTCTCATCTGTGGCCGAAGTTTCCCACTATCTCTGCCACAGCTCAACCTCACCGATAGCTGCGTTTCTGGCAAAGATCGGCCTGCTGCTGTCAAAGCGCCACCATGCACAGCACCACCTGCGAGACAACAACGGCTACGCCTTCTTGAACGGCTTTACCGATCCTGTCCTTGATCTGATTGCAGCAGCCTGCTGCAAAGGGTATAAACAACAGACAGACCTGCACTATGCACAGTACATCGTGCCAGATACCGGATCCCGCTAAAACGAGTGTCCAGCAACACCATTGGACACCGCAAGGGATGCGCGTCTGACAGGGCTGATCAACGGCGCAGACGTCACACCGGTAGTTACCACAAAGGAGGGCAGTCCCGTTTTGTACCGATATCTCATACTATGTGTAATGTTGCTGTTCAGTACCGTTTCCGCCTCTGCAGCCGTACCGGTCTCCTCCATCAACCTGCGTGTTGAGACCTCGGCGGCTGATCTCTCGGCCATCGTGAACCAGTCACTGCCCCAGGAACTGTACAAGGGGCAAGGCGGTCTGGGCACTTCGGTCAAGGTGCTGCGCACCGGTCCGGTAAGCATCACGGCCAATGACAATTTCATCTACCTGACCCTGCCGGTACAGCTGACCATTGGATACGGTTTTTACGAAAGCTATCCACTGCGGGCCGGACTGAAGTTTAAGGCGCGGGTGGATGTCACTCCGGATTGGCGGCTGAAGACCGAGCTGTACTATACCGGCCTGTCTGACAATCTGGCCGACACCCTCAAACTGGGGCCGCTTTCCCTGAAACCGAAAAGTATGGTGGAGGGGATTACCCAGCCGGTACAGCGGCTGCTGGCACCGATCATTGATAACAAGGTGAATGATGCGGTCCAGTTACGGGCCAAGGTTGCTCCCCTGTGGCAGAACGCCTTTAACCCGTCCATGATCAACAAGGAGTTCAGCACCTGGCTGAAGCTGACCCCGGAAAAGATTGTCATGAGTCCATTGCTGGCCACGCACAACCATATCAGGCTGTCAATTGGGGTCATCACCGGCGCAGCAGTAACGGTTGGTCCCCAGCCTGCTGCAACTCCGGCACGCCCCCTGCCGCCGGTACAGCAGGTATCGACCTTTGATAAACAGTTTAATATCCAGCTTGCCACCGATATCTTTTTTGAGGATCTGGTGACGGCCCTGAACCCGGTGCTGCTGGACAAAACCTTTGGTGAAGACAAGAAGATCACCATTAAGAAGTTCAGTATGAAGGGTGAAGAAGGGCGTTTGATGGTAAACCTGACCAGCACCGGTGATTTTGACGGTGAACTGACCGTGCTGGCCAAGCCGGCCTACAACCCGCAGACCAACAGCCTGACCTTTGAAGAGGTGGATTTTGATACAAAGAACGCCGGATGGCTGATCAGCGCCGGCAGCTGGTTGTTCAGCAGCACGATCCGCAGCACCATTAAAGAAAAGCTGGACAGCGCCATAGTAGAACAGTTGGAAAAGGCCCGTATCAAGGCATCCTCAACCCTGTCTTCAATGCAGCTGGCCGAACGGGTCAGACTGAGCGGCACAGTGAAGGCGCTCTCCCTTGGCGAGGCAGCTGTGCTGCAGGATCACCTGTCTGTGCAGGTGGTGGCCCAGGGCGAGGCATCCGTTCTGTTGAAGTAGCTTTAACTCCAACTAAAGGCAATATCCCATGAATAACACGCTGTATCTGATCGACGGTTCCTCCTACCTCTACCGGGCCTACTTTGCCATCAAACGGCTGTCGTCCCCCAGCGGCTTTCCCACCAACGCCATCTACGGCTTTACCCAGATGCTGCTGAAGCTGTTGAAGGACTACCAGCCGCACCACGTTGCCATGGTATTTGATGTGGGGCGGGTCACCTTCCGCACCGAACTGTACCCGGCCTACAAGGCCAACCGGGCCGAGATGCCGGATGACCTGCGCCAGCAAATCGGGCCGATCCGCGATCTGGTGCGGGCCTTCAATATCCCGGTGGTGGAATTGCAAGGGTACGAGGCTGACGATCTGATCGGCACCCTGGCAGCCCGCTGGGAGGCCACCGGCGGCCAGGTGGTGGTGGTGACCGGCGACAAGGACCTGATGCAGATCGTGACTGAGCAGACGACCCTGCTGG
>DAIQQT010000211.1:0-5344 GCA_036786685.1 Trichlorobacter sp. | reverse complement strand
CCAGGGCGAAAATCGCCGCCAGGTGAGCGTCGGTCAAGTCGTACTCGTCCGACGCAATCGCGTGGTCCAGCAGGCGCGAGAGCGGCTCTTCGGCGCCCACGGCCATCATGGCCGCAACCAGACAGCCAAGGACGGCCCCCCGATCCACTTTCCTGTATCGCCACTCATCGTCGTACCGCTGGCTGTCCAGTGCCACCAGCGCCTTCATGAAGCTGCTGCCTCAGGATCTGGGGCGTCCGATTGAGCATATCGCCTACGAACTGGGCTCCCCCCGTGAATTCAGCTCCCATCTCAACCAGGTCCTGGCCGATGGAGTCCGCCATGAACAGGAGCTGCAGTCCGCTTCAGGGCAGTGGGTATTGCAGCGGATTCTGCCTTTTAAGGGAGAAAGCGGCAGCACCGATGGTGTGGTGCTGACCTTTACCGACATCAGCGTGGTCAAACAGGCCCAGGCTGCGGTGGCTGATATGAACAAGGTACTGGAGCGGAAGGTGCTGGAACGGACCCAGGAGCTGGCAGCCAGCGAGTCAAGGATTCGAGCCTTCATTGAAAACTCCGGACAGGGCTTCTGGCAGCTGGGGCCTGAACGGTTGACCATTAAGGTTAACCCGGCGTTGTCTGCCATGATCGGCTACAACGCGGAAGAGATGCTGGGGCGTTCGCCGGTTGAATTTGCCTGCCAGGAGTCACGGTCTGCCCTTTTGTATCAGCTGGGCAGGGTTGAAGGTACGGTTCATCGTAACTTTGAACTGAATCTGCAGCACAAAAAGGGTGATCCGGTACCGGTCATGTTTCATGCCACCACCCTGTTTGATGAAGACGGCAGTGTAAAATCCTCTTTTGCCTTTGTGACGGATCTGAGCCAGCAGAAGCGGGCTGAAGAGCAGATGCGGGTGGCTAAAGAGGCCGCAGAATCGGCCAACCGGGCCAAGAGCCAGTTTCTGGCCAACATCAGCCATGAGGTGCGCACCCCCTTGAACGGCATTATGGGGATGAGCCACCTGCTGCACATGACCCCGCTGGTTGATGAACAATTGGATTACCTGCGCCATCTGGATGACTCAGCCCAGAGTCTGCTGTCGGTCATCAATGATCTGCTGGACCTGACCCGGATCGAGGCAGGCGGGTTTGGTATGGAACAGGCTGATTTTCAGCCTGATGAACTGGCCAATGATGTGCTGCGGATTCACCAGCCGGTTGCCCAGCGCAAAGGGGTGGCGTTGCTGCTCAAGCTGGCACCGGACCTGCCTGCCACCATGCGGGGGGTGCCTTCCCGCCTGAAGCAGGTCCTGCATAACCTGGTGGGTAATGCGGTCAAGTTTACTGATCAGGGGCAGGTGACGCTGCAGATCGAGGCGCTGACCCGGCCGGGGCAACCGCTCCAGGCCCGTTTCAGCGTGAGCGATACCGGTATCGGCATGGATGCAGACACCATTGCGCGGATTTTTGATCCCTTCTCTCAGGCCGACGAGTCTATTGCCCGCCGCTATGGCGGTACCGGGCTGGGGCTGACCATCTGCCGTCGTCTGACAGAACTGATGAACGGTACGATTGAGGTGGAAAGCGCATTGGGTCAGGGCAGCTGTTTTACGGTGACCCTGCCGATGAAGGTGCCGTTGGGGGCCGTGGTCCCTGCCGATGCACCGGCCAGAGCCACCTGCCTGACAAGGGATGCGTTACATGTCTTGCTGGCGGAAGATCAGTCGGTGGGACGGCTCTATGCCACCCGTCTGCTGGAACGCCTGGGGCATCGGGTTACGGCGGTGGAGGATGGCAAGCAGGCGATTGAGGCCTGGGAACAACACTGTTTTGATCTGATCCTGATGGATGTGCAGATGCCGGGTATTGACGGTGCCGTTGCCACCGAGACCATTCGCGCACAGGAGAAGGCAGGTACAACACACACGCCGATCATCGCCCTGACCGCCCATGCCCTGACCGGAGATCGAAACAAGCTGATGGCGTATGGCTTTGACGGTTATGTACCGAAACCGATTGATGTGGAAGGGCTGCTGGCCGAGATAAACCGGCTTTTGCCGCCGGATGGGCCACGCTGCAGCCGGAAAGGGGACGAGCCATGAAAACCGTGATAGGGCTGGTGTTGCTGCTGCTGATGGCTGTGCTGCCTGCACAGGGGGCGGAGCAGAAACAGTACGTTTTTGCTGTGCTGCCCCAGCGTCCACCGGTGACCATGCATACCAACTGGCGGCCGTTTCTTGATCAGCTTGAAAAGGAAACCGGGGTTTCCTTCAAGCTGAAGCTGTATGAGACCATGAACCAGTTTGAGGTTGAATTGAAGAACGGGGTGCCTGATCTGACCTTTTCCACCCCCTACCAGCTGATGCTGGTACATCGTATCCAGCATTACCGGCCACTGGTACGGGGCAGTCATCTGCTTGCCGGTACGCTGATTACCAGAGCGGATTCCCCTATCAAGGAACTGGCAGACCTCAACAACAAGCAGATCGCCTATGTCGGCAGTCGCAACGTCTGCAGTCTGTCATTGCGCCAGACGCTTTCCAGGCAGAATATCATGCTGAATATGAAAGAGGTCTTTGTGGGGTCCAGCAGCAATGTCTATAAAATGGTACTGCTGGGCAAGACCGATGCCGGCACGGTGCTGAATGTGGATTTTGATGCCCAGCCTGAAGATGTGAAGGCGAAACTGCGGGTACTGCTGATTGCGCCAAAGATTGCACCCCATCCGATCTCTGCCCATCCCCGGGTGCCGAAGCAGGTCCAGCAGGCAGTGGCTGATGCAGTGCTGAGGATGGCTACCAAGCCGGAGACCATCCCCCTGCTCAAGCCGGTACAGTTGGGCAAGCCGGTGCCTGCTGACTATGATCGCGACTATAAATTACTGGAAAAACTGGATTATGATGCCATGACCAAAGGGATCTGAGCTGATGCACCTGCTGCCACAACGACTGCATACCCGTATGCTGATGGCCATTACCCTGGCCATGGTTGTCGGCACCCTGGGGCTGTCCTTCTGGACCGCGTCAAGCCAGTCGAACCAGCTGCTTGCTTCGCGGCTGCAGCAGGCGGCACTGCTGTCTGAAAACCTTGCCGAGGGGTGCGCCCACCCCCTCGCCCTTGAAGACTATGCTGCACTGGATCAGTATTTACGCCACGCCAGCGGACTGCCGGGCTTGCGCATGGTGGTGGCAACCGATGCCAAAGGTGGTGTGCTGGCTGCCCTGAACCGGCAGACCGATACCTCTCCTGCAGAGCTGGTTGATGGACCGGCTCTGCTTCAGATCCCTGTCGCTGCACTGCAGACGACACAGCTGACCGGCACTATCCTGCGGGTCTGGCAACCGGTGCAGGCGGGTGGTCTGCTGGGCTGGCTGCAGCTTACCTATAGCCTGGATGAGATAACGCAACTGCAGCAGCAGATCTGGCGCCACGGTATCATCCTCAGTGTTGTGGAAACCCTGATCGGCATCAGCCTGGTGGTCTTACTGCTGCGGCGTCCCTTAAAATCCCTCGGCAATCTGTCCGGCTTTGCCCGTGAACTGCCACAGCATAAAGGGGCA
This sequence comes from Trichlorobacter sp., assembly GCA_036786685.1. Classification (GTDB taxonomy): domain Bacteria; phylum Desulfobacterota; class Desulfuromonadia; order Geobacterales; family Pseudopelobacteraceae; genus Trichlorobacter. The sequence goes on along the minus strand of DAIQQT010000211.1, from coordinate 1,805 downwards.
ACTGTGCCGGTTGAAAGCAGCGTAACAGAGGTGCAGGATCTGGGTGAATCCCTTAATTACGCCTCAACCGAACTCTACCGGATTGAGCAGGAACTGCTGGAGCTGAACCGCACCCTGGAGGCACGGGTTGAGGAAGAGGTTGCCAAAAGCCGGGAAAAGGATGCTCTGTTGCTGCAGCAGGCCCGCTACCAGACCCTGGGAGAACTGCTGGTCAACATCGCCCATCACTGGAGGCAACCACTGAATAATATCGGGGCACGGGTGCAGGAAAATGCCTGGCTGCTGGCAAACGGTGAGCTGGCCCCTGAAAAGGCCCTGGAGGCCTCTGAACTGGTTATGCAGGAACTGAAACAGCTTTCCCGCTCTATCGCCAGCTTTCAGCTGCTCTGCAAACCAGCGGTGCCTGATGAGACCGTTCTGCCCTCAGAGGCGGTTAACCGTTCAATCGGCATGGTACGGGACAGCTATCAGCAGCTGGGCATCAGCTTTGAACTGCATCTGATTTCTGAGCAGCAGCTGCAGGGCTCCCTGCAGGATCTGGTACAGTGTCTGCTGAACCTGTTTACGAACGCCCGGGATGCGATCATTGAAAAACAGACTGCCAGCGGGTGTATAGCGGTAACGGTTGAGATGGGCGGGCAGGATTGCTTGAGGATTACGGTTGCTGACACCGGCGGTGGCATTCCCCGGCAGTTGCTGCATTCGCTTTTTGACCCCTATGTCACCAGCAAGTTTCGCACGCAGGGGGTTGGTCTGGGATTGTTTGTGGTACGGCAGATCATTGAGCAGCGTTTTAATGGCACGGTTACGGCTGATAACCGGGATGGCGGCGCCGTCATCACCCTTGCCATTCCGCTGAAACAGGGAGAACTCTGATGGAACCTACTGATGCGCTGAAGCAGCTGACCCTGCTGTATGTGGAAGATGAAGATATTGCCCGGCTCTCCATCGGCAGTTTTCTGCGGAGATATGTGGGAACGCTGCTGCTGGCATCAAACGGCAGTGAAGGGCTGCAGCTGTATCAGGAAAACCGGCCTGCCGTGGTGATCACCGATCTTGAAATGCCGGTCATGAACGGCATGGAGATGGTCCGCAGGATACGGGAGTTGAACCACGCCATTCCGATTATCATAACCACCGCCTACGACGATGATGCCCATTACTGCCCCGAAGCAGACCTGACCATCCTGAAACCGATCAGTTTCATGGAGCTGCTGCAGGCGGTTCTGGACTGCCTGGCTGCGCGGGAGAAAGGGTAGTGGGGCTTGCAAGGTGGCATGTACCACCCCTATCCCCTCCTATAGATAGGAGGGGGATTTTGTTGTTACCTCCCCTCCTTGGTTAAGGAGGGGGCGGGGGTGGTTCCCCCTACCGCAACACCGCCTCGGCCATCACCTCGGCAATATCCTTCACCTGTACCTTATCCGCCTTCAGATCCTTGATGCCGTCATCCAGCATGGTCAGACAGTAGGGGCAGGCGGTACAGATCGTATCCGGCAGTTGCTCCAGCGCCTCGGCTGCCCGCACCAGGTTGATCCGGTCGCCGGTAAACTCCTCCATCCACATCCGGCCACCACCGGCGCCGCAGCAGAAGCCGTCTTCACGGTTACGGGGCATCTCCAGCGGAACAGCTCCGGTGGCCAGCTCCAGCGCCTCCCGTGGTTCATCATAAATCCCGTTGTGGCGGCCCAGATAACAGGAATCATGGTAGACCAGCTTGCCCAGGTCGGCCTGCTTGGGCAGTTTCAACCGGCCATCCTGCACCAGGTGCAGCAGCAGCTGGCTGTGGTGGATCACCTCCAGCT
>DAIQQT010000210.1:0-5351 GCA_036786685.1 Trichlorobacter sp. | reverse complement strand
ATCAACCAGCTGGTTGAAATGGCCTCAAATCGAGGCAATTTTCAACAGCCTGCTACAGCGGCGAGGCCGCTATCAACTTTTGAAGCGCCATCTTATTTCCTTGCTGATCAATTGTCGTTGCCTATACCAGCTAAGTCAATCAAACGTGTATCCCCTTGAATTAAAGCGGTCAGTAGCTCTTTCACAATTTGCTCAAGTCGGTTGCCTTTGGTTGTGAGTTCTGAAGCTGCTGGAGTTAATCCCTCATGAACCATTCGACTCCTTACTCTGTAGCAGGTAGAAAAAAACTTTGATGCCTGGGGGTCAGTCACAATTCCGCTTTCAGTAGCGGTTTGAAGAAAATGCTTTGTAGCATATCCAATTGAGACCTTTTTGAGTTGATTTAGAGCCCCGCGAAGGGCATCAACTTGGGAGGATGGTAATCTCGATTCAATGACCAACTCAATCATCTTGGTGAGCAACTCCTGTTCTTTTGGTGTTCTTAACTGCTGATGGACCATTGACTCTACGGCCATTACAAGCAGTAAAAATCTTGCGCGACTGGATGTTTCAAATCGAGAGCTTGAAAAAAGGTCATAGCTCACTAGCAATTTGGGGTCGGTTGTCCTTACATCAGCTAATGCATTTTTCCACTCATTTGAGAGCGAAGATACTGGCTGTGTAACCTTTATCTCTGGTTCACCCATTCCCACAAAGCCGGTTTGACCTACTTCTTCATAAATAAATACTCCATGTGTATCACGTAAAAGAACTTCGTATTTATTCTTAAACTGTGCATGCATAAACTCTATACCATAATCTGTTATAACTCCTTCGGGGACCCTCGGTAATAGTGAGAGTCCATATCCCCCCCGAAGTGACGCTAAAGCCAATGCGAATACTGTTATTTTTGCAGCATTTCCTGCGGCTGCCTCGTTATCGTATTTGCCACTTAACAGGGCAAGTTGCTGTCCGCCTCTGCGGGTTTCACCGCCAACCGATTTTAACTCACAGCCTTTAACATCTTGTGAAATATCAATCAATACAGGCTCGTTCAGTCCGTCAATTGATCGCCCTGGTTCAAGCCTCCAGCGTATACGAAACCTAAAGTTCTTTGATCTTTTAAAAGATTCCAAAATCATCTTCACTTTCTTCAAACTCAAGAGAATATCTATGAGTCGTGCTTCCAACTCATTATTGACCGGTTCACGCGCGCGTGCTGTCGCCTTACTCCACCACCTCCCACTTTCCGGCCGGGTTGCGCACCACGGTCAGGCGGGGTGGGTAGAGGGTGAACAGGGCCATGGCAGCGCACATCTGGTTTTCATCCCCCTTGATCTTCTCAAAAGCAACCCGGTTAAACGGATGCAGCGGGCTGCCACCCTTGCCCTGCAGCAGCAGTTCCGGGCTGTTGGAAACAACCGCTTCCAGCTGTTCTAGCGTGGGTGCCTTAATTCGGATGCCGACCTTGTAGGCGTTTTCCAGGCATTTTGCCTTTTTCATGGCAGGTACGGTCAGGTTGGGCTGTTTCTCCAGCAGTTTGTAGGCTGCCGCAAAGTTGGGCTTGAACAGCGTGGCCCGCTCTTTCAGCAGGGCAGCCAGGCCGGCCTTGTCTGCCGGGCTTACTGCGGTGATGGGCGGATAATGGTGCCAGGCGCGGTCAACCGCAAAATCAGCAGTAAAGCCCCGCTCAAATACCACCTTGCCCTTGACCGGGCGTTCTTCCTTGCCGGTGCCGCCATAGTTGGTGGCAGTGCTGCGGCCGGCGCCATCATCAGTGCGGGTTTCCTGGTCAGTCACTTCCGACCAGCTGAAACGGGCCAGGTAGGGCTGGGTTGGGTTGGCTGGGGTAAACTCGACCCGGATGCTGTTCATCCCTTTACGCAGGCCTGGCCCCATGGAGCTGGCCGGTACCCAGACTGCCGGAGAGATCTGCCGTTCTTCAAACAGCACCGGCAGATCACGTTTTTCAAGTTCCTGTTCCGCAAGCACCTGGTTGTTGAGAAAGACCACCGCCTTGCCCGGTATGGTATCCACCTGCTTGGCATTGGGGTCGGCAGGGGCAAGATAGGGGGTAAAATTGAATTCCACATTGATGACAGCAGCAGGGGCAGGCAGGCTAAAGGCAAACAACAGGCAGACAGCCAGTAAAAGGGTACGCATGGGAGAGCCCTCCTATAAGATAAAATGCCGACTACATGTTCATATCATACTATCCTGAACAGGCAACAGGCGGGCCGCACAATGGCAAGTAAAACTTGTCAACCATTTCTGACATAATACGTTATAGAAGACAGATCAGGTACTATGTAGTGTACCAAGGAGTCTTTTCTGGACAGCACAGCACGCCTCAATCTCTTTCTGGCTGACGTGGAAAAGCGGGCCTTCCGCATGGCACGGTTTGCCCTGGACTCTGACGACCAGGCGCTGGATTGTGTCCAGGACGCCATGTTGGAATTTGTCCGGCGCTACCGCGACAAGCCGGAGCAGGAGTGGCCGCCGCTCTTCTACAGGGTGCTGCAGAGCAAGACGACCGATGCCCATCGACGACGTTCGGTGCGGCAGCGGTTTATGGGCTGGCTGGGGCTGGCTGCAGATGATGATGGCAGCGACCCGATCCAGAACGCCCCTGATCCCCGCGATGCATCGCCGCTCAGACTATTGGAACAGGCACAGTTGGGGGGGCAGCTGGAGCTGGCAATCGCGGCCCTGCCGGTACGACAGCAGCAAGCCTTTTTGCTGCGGTCGTGGGAAGGGTTTGACGTGGCTGAGACTGCGCAGGCCATGGGGTGCAGCGAAGGAAGTGTGAAGACGCATTATTTTCGGGCAGTGCAGGCACTGCGGCTGAAATTGGAGGAATACCGGCCATGAACGATACCGGACAGCATGAACATGACGCCAGACAGATTAAGGCGGCACTGGATGCCGGACTTGAACAGCTTGATCCATCCATTACCGCACGGCTGCGTGAAGGGCGCCTCAAGGCGCTGGAGCAGGCAACGCGTCCGACGTTCGTACAATGGCTGTCGGGCCATCCCCGGCAGCTGGCCGGTTTTGCCACTGCAGCGGTACTGCTGGTGATGGTGATGAACTGGCATCCATCGCGCCCCGCCGCACCGGAAAACAGGCTGGATGAGCTGGAACTGGTGGCACAGCAGGGGAGCCTGGATATGTACAAAGATCTGGATTTTTACCACTGGTTGGCAAAGAACGATGCCGCGCATTAGCAGGCTGACCTACAACGGCTGTGGAGCCTGTCTGGCGGCGCTGTTGTGCTGTTCTGCTCCGGCCTGTGCCGGAAATGAGCCGCTACCCGATGCCGAATTGCTGGAGTTTCTGGGCCGCTACGAGACCAGCAACGGCAAGGCAATAGACCCGCTGCAGTTTGCTGATGATCAGCACACGGCTAAAAAGCAGACAAACACTGCAAGCTCCACAAAGGATGACAACAAATCATCAAGCGACCGGAAGAAACAGCGTAAGGATGGCCGTTATGAAAAATAGACTGATGATACTAACCGTAGTGGCAGCCTGTTTTGCCGGGGTGCTGACCTGTGCAGCCGAAGACGGGGGGCGTTGGGAAGATCTTTCTCCCCGGGAGCAGAAGCTGCTTAAGCCGCTGGCAGACAAATGGTCCACTATGCAGCCTGACCAGAAAGAGATGGTGCGGCGGGGTGTGGCCCGCTGGCAGCAGATGACGCCGGAAGAACGCAAGGATGCCAAGCAACGCTTCAAACAGTGGCGCGAACTGCCACCGGAGCAGCGCGAGCAGATCAAGCAGCGCTTTAAAGAGTTCCGCCAGATGCCCCCTGCCGATCAGGAAAGGATCCGGGAAAGTTTCCGTAGATTCCGGCAACTACCACCAGAAAAACGGCAGGAGCTGCGGCAGAAATGGCAGCAGATACCCCAGGAAGAACGTCGTCAGTTACGCCAGAAACTGCAGAACATGCCACCGGAAGAGCGCAAGCAACTACGGCAACAGTGGCAGGGCATGAGTCAGGAAGAGCGCCGCGAGCTGCGTCAAAAATTGCGTGCACGGCAGGGTCAGGAGTAATCCCGGTATTCCATTAGGCGGCGCAGAGCGCCTGCATGAGCCCTGCCGGATGTTTTCCGGCATCTTCTCGCCCGTTTTCCTTACCAATAGCTACGGCTATTGCCTTGTCAAACGGACGAAAATCTGCTCGCAAACCATCTCGGCAGCATCTCATGCCCCAATGGAAAATCTGGAATAATCCCAACATTTGTTGTCAACCAAAAGCGATATCATCCGTTGTACGCAACAAGCAGTACAAACTTGTCAATCAAGGAGACAGATCATGACAAAAATCGCACTGGCTATTTGTGTCACCGTTGCAGCAGCCCTGTTTGCCGGCTCAGCCTTTGCCGGTATCAATGACCCACGTATTGACCGCCGACAGGAACAACAGGAAAAGCGGATTGAGCAGGGGGTGCAGAGCGGCGCCCTGACACCGAAAGAGGCAGGCCGCCTGGAGGCCCAACAGGCACGTATCGCCCAGGAAGAGGCACGGATGAAGGCAGACGGTAATCTGACCAAGGCAGAGCGGGCCAAGCTGACCCATGACCAGAACCGGGCCAACAAGGCGATCTATCGTAAGAAGCACAATAACCGTACTGCCAATACACACTAACCAGCGCTTTTCAGTTCATAGTCACCAAGAGGGCCGCTTCTGTGCGGCCCTTTTCAGTTACACAACAAGATAGTACAAGATCAACAGGTGCTTCTACAAACGGGTATCTGCCATGTACCGCAAAGGACATGGGTGTGCCTACCGGTTCAAAAATGCCATCATGTAGGCTGGATATCGTTCTCCGCTGGCTGCATCCCTGGGCAGCACCGCAGCAATGGCGGCCATCTCGTCTGCGGTGATGCTGACGGCTCCTGCAGCGATATTCTCTTCAAGGTACTTCCTGCGCTTGGTGCCGGGGATCGGCACGATATCATCCCCCTGGGCCAGCACCCAGGCCAACGCCAGTTGGCCCGGTGTTATCCCCTTGCCTGCAGCAAGGGCCTTGATTTTCTCCACCAGATTTAGGTTCTTCTGGAAGTTCTCACCCATAAAGCGGGGGGAATTGCGGCGGTAATCATCAGCAGGAAAATCATCCGGGCTCTTCAGTTGTCCGGTCAGAAACCCCCGCCCCAACGGACTGTAAGGTACCAGACCGATTCCCAGCTCCCGCAGGGTAGGCAGCACCTCATCTTCAAGATCACGGGTCCAGAGCGAGTATTCACTCTGCAGGGCGCTGATCGGATGCACCGCATGGGCACGCCGGATAGTGGCCGAACTGGCTTCCGAAAGGCCCAGATAGCGGACCTTGCCAGCTTTGACCAGCTCTGCCATAGCGCCAATGGT
>DAIQQT010000209.1:0-5385 GCA_036786685.1 Trichlorobacter sp. | reverse complement strand
TACTGATGACGAAATACAGCTGAATTTATTCAGTTATTAACCGGACAGTAGTGGAACGGCAAGGTGTATGGGCTGCACCTGACCGGTATGCCACGTGCCGAGTATGACAAACAGATTAAGCCGGTCTTTCGTCTGGCCAATAATCTGTTGATTGCCATTGCAGTGATGGTGGTTCTGATGGTGTTAGTGATTGTTAGTATGCTTAAGAAAGTTGTAATAACACCGGTCACGTCACTTTCAAGCTTCCTTTTAACCCTGGAAAATGATCTGACCAAACGGTTCAGTTGGAAGAGTAATGATGAGATCGGCCAGGTTGCTGACAGTGTGAACGAGTTTCTGGCAAGCCTGCAGCGGGTGCTGGGTGCTGTTGTATCTGAGAGTGCTCAGGTGGCGGCAGCCGCAGCCCAGTTATCCGGCACATCTGCTGCCATTGCCGCTGGTGCCGAGGCGGTGGTGGAGCAGGCTTCAAGTGTTGCTACGGCCAGTGAAGAGATGGCGGCCACCAGTGCAGATATCGCCAATAACTGCTTGATTGCTGTAGAGGGTGCCCAATCTGCCAGCGAAGCTGCCGTTTCCGGCTCCGGTGTGGTCTCATCCACCATTGCAGGCATGGAGCAGATTGCCGAACGGGTGCGTAGTTCGGCACAAACGGTCAGGAGCCTGGGCAACAGGTCCGAGCAGATCGGTGCCATTGCCGGAACCATTGAAGATATTGCTGACCAGACTAATCTGCTGGCGCTGAATGCTGCCATTGAGGCCGCCCGGGCCGGTGAGATGGGGCGTGGTTTTGCTGTGGTTGCTGATGAAGTACGCGCTCTGGCTGAGCGGACAACACGTGCCACCCGTGAAATCAGTGATATGATCAAGTCTATCCAGAGTGAAACCCGTGCAGCGGTTCAGCAGATGGAGCAGGGGGTGAAAGAGGTGGAGCAGGGAACAGAGGATGCGTCTCGTTCAGGCGAGGCGTTACAGGAGATCCTGTCTCGCATTAACGACGTAACCATGCAGATCAATCAGATTGCCACGGCAGCAGAAGAACAGACCGCCACCACCGGCGAGATCGCCGGTAATGTCAGCCGGATCAATGATGTCGCCAGTGAAAGTTCTCAGTCTGCCAATGAATCGGCTACTTCTGCAACACAGCTTTCAGCACTGGCAGAAGAGTTACAGCGTCAGGTGCGGCAGTTCAGGGTGTAAATACGAGAGATGGTAGCGTATGCCTGTTTCCAGAAATGGTTACTGATCTGAATAGTGTACGAGGTGTCCTATGAAAATTAAGTCGCTGTTTATCTCCGGATCCGTTGTTATAAGTCTTGTAATGGTTCTCATCATTGCGGTCTTCGCCTATATGACCGTTAGCGTACGGGGAAAGTTTAACGAGATGGTGGATCGTGATGTGGTTGTCTACGGTAATCTGCATGAAATGCTTGCCCATGGGTTGCAGGGGGAACAGGCATTACGGAATATTATTATGAACCCTCAGGATGATAAGGCTAAAGCCAACTTTGAAAAGGCTGCCAAAGATTTTGAGAAGGCCATGGACGCAACCAATAAGGCAACTATTGTGAAGGGTAAGTTGCCGTTAGACAGTATTGCCGAAAAATGGAAAGCTATTGTGCCGGCCCGTGACGAAGTGCGTAAGTTGGGAGAATCAGGCGATCTTAATGGCGCCATTACGCTCTTGAAGAGTAAGGAAACGCCGCTTTGGCGGGACCTGAAAGATGATCTGCAGAAGGCGGTTAAAATTAAGGATAAGGGGTTTGGTGACAAAAATAAGCAGTTTGCGGCCTGGCTGAATATGCTGATGTATGGCCTGGGTGCCTTTTTGGTGTGTGTCGCCGCAGGGATGCTGGTGCTGTTCAAGGTGGCTAATGATCGGGTCATGAAGCCGTTGCAAACCATGGTTGAGGTTGCGTCTGATCTGTCCCACGGAGAGGGCGACCTGACAGCCCGTCTGAATCTTCATCGCGCTGATGAGATTGGCGAGGCTTCCGGTTTTATCGACAGCTTTATAGAAAAGGTGCAACACAGCATTGTAACCGCAAAAGAGACAGCAACCGAGACGGCAGTTGCCAGCCAGGAGCTGTCTCATATTGCGGCTAATCTCAGTAATACGGTGCAACAACAGGCGCTGATCGTTTCTGAAGGGGCAGCCCTGACCCAGGAGGTTGGTCAGAACCTTGATCTGACTGAGGAGATGGCGATCAATACCACGGAGACCATTGAGGCAACTCGTAATGTGATGGTGCAGTTTGTGAATAATCTGAATACTGCCGGTAATATTATTATTGATGAAGCTGACAAACAGCGTCAACTGGCAGGCCGGATGCAGGAACTGGCTGCCAATGCAGGCAAGATACGTGAGGTGTTGGAGATTATCTCTGATATCGCTGATCAGACCAACCTGCTGGCTCTCAATGCCTCGATTGAGGCTGCCAGGGCCGGTGAGCTGGGGCGTGGTTTTGCGGTGGTGGCTGATGAGGTACGCCAGCTGGCAGCCAAGACCCAGAGTTCCCTTACCCAGATTAATCAGAGCGTGACCACTGTAGTTAGTGGTGTTGAAAACATGTACGGCGAGACAGAAGAAAGTTCACGTCGAATGGTGAGTATTGCCGAATCAACCCGTGGACTGATTGCTACAGCAGGTGACTCTGGAGAACGCCTGGCCCGTGCAGTCTCCATTTCGTCTGATCTTGTCAAAAAGAGTACCTTTATTGCTACCCGTACTAAACAACTGATGGAACAGATGTTGATGATGAGCCAGGTGGCGGAACAGAATCGTTCTGTTGCCCATGAGGTGGAGGATGTATCCTCTGCCATGGCGGCCAAGTCCGAAGGGTTGAGGGATAATCTGGGGCGGTTCAAGTGTTAAGCTCGGTATTTTTTTTCAGGTTGGTCATCAGGCATGGCTAATCCACTGCTGAAATCCTATACTACCGGTCTGTCGGTTCTGTATGTTGAGGATGATCCGATTGGGTCTGTCCTCATTGAAAAGATGCTGGAACCCCTGTTTGACCGGGTTTACGCTGCCAGAGACGGTGCTGAAGGGGTAAGGCAGTTTCATCTGCAGCAGCCGGATATTATTGTCAGTGATCTGATGATGCCGATTATGGATGGCATCGGTATGCTGCGGGAGATTCGCAAGAGTAACCAGAAAACGCCAGTGGTGTTGATGACTGCTTCGCTTGAGCATGTCCATCTGGTTGAGGCAATAAACCTGGGGGTCTCCAAGTTTCTGGCCAAGCCGTTACGGACTGATGCCTTGCAGCGGGCGTTGTTAGGGGTGACCAGAGAGCTGTATCTGGAAAGGGTTGCTGAACAGGCTCGCCAACAAGAGGTGGAGCTGCTCCAGTACCGCAATCGCTACCATTCCCTGCAGCAGGAGCTGGCTCAGGCCAAGGAGCGTCATATTGCCCGCAACCTGCTTGAGAAGCAGTACCTCCAGCATGCTGATCATGGTGGCTGGCTGGTTGATCTGCTGCAGCAACCCCGTGATATCATGTCGGGTGACAGTTACTCGGTTGTCAGGACGAGCAACAACACGCTGTTGCTTTTTATGGCAGATGCCATGGGGCATGGTCTGTCTGCATCTGTTACGTCTATGCTGGCCACTGCTTTTTTTAATTATGCGGTACAGGGCTACACCTCCGGTAAGCTTGCATTCACTGCCCTGGCCACGCATGTTATGAGCTTTGCCGCCCTGAATCTGCTGGAGGAAGAGGTGTTCAGCGGGCTGGTGCTTGAACTTGACCCAGACCGGAAAACACTCCAGCTTGCCATTTGCGGTATGCCTGCCCTGTTGCTGGTTCGTAACGGGCAGGTAGAGCGGCTGCGTGGAATAAATCCGCCGGTGTCAGCTTTTTCTCCTGCCCTACAGCTCCAGGAGATTTTTCTGGATGGGGTAAGTGATATCCTGCTGGCTACGGACGGGCTCGGAGATGCCCCGATGGTTGATGGCGGCAGCTACCGAGAGCGGCTGGCTGATGATCTGCTTGCCAGTGCAACCACCAGAGAACTGTTTGAGCGTTATGGAACGCGCTGCAATGATGCGGATAACGATGATGATATGACCCTGATCCGGTTGATCGCTGTTGGTGTTGGTGAAAAATATGGTACCTATACTGCTCCGGGCACACTGGCCGGTATCGGCGCACTCCAGTGTCAGGTATGTCAGCAGTTGGAGCAGGAGGGGGCTGCCGGAGAACGGCTGGACTGTCTGGAGCTGGCCTTGAGTGAGGCCTTGATGAATGCATTTGAGCATGGCTGTCTGAAGATTGGTAGGGACAAAGCCCGCCTGATACTTGATGGTGAGTATGAAGACCTGGTAATGTCTGCTCCGGCCACAGCAGATCAGGAGATACGCCTTGTTCTGAGTTTGTTCAGGCGAAAGGAACGTCTGCAGGTCTGGATTGAAGTGATTGATCCGGGTCCCGGATTTGATTCAGAAGAAAAAATGACGGGAGTTGCTGCTGCCACAGCACCTTCCGGGCGTGGTTTTAACGTGATGAAACGTTCAGTCGATCTGGTGCGTTGTAATCAGGCCGGTAACCGGCTGGTGCTGATGCAGATGTTTGGTTGATACTATACACGCAGCTATCGCGCTCAAAGGAGATGAAACTATGGAAATCAAGGCAGTCGGGAGTCAAGAGCTTGTTGTGAGTGGTGTTATCAAGACAATTGATGATAGTATGCAACTGCGGGGTGAGCTGCAAAAACTGTATGAGGGGGGAGCCAAAAGCATTACCCTGAGGATTGAAGATTCATTTGCCCTGCCGTCTGCAGTGATCGGTTATCTGATGAAGCTGGTGAATCGTGACAAAGTGAGCCTGACCTTGCTGGCTGGCGATAACCGGCTGTATGAACTGCTGGAGGAGTTGCAACTGGTCACTGTCTTTGGTGCCCGTTGCACCGCCCGTTAGTCTGGTGAATGATGGTTTATAATCGCGGTATCTTTTCTATATTGCTGATGTTTGTTGTTGTTGCGGGTGTCGGTGGAGGGCTGTTGAGCCTCAATCGGGTCGAAAAACAGCAGCAGCATTATAAACAGCATACCGAGATGCTTGAAATCTCGTACCGGGCTGCAATTCATGCCTATAAAATTGCCACAGAGATCTATCTGCGTGATACGATACGTCAGCCAGAGGTGCTTTCGCTGTTTGCCCCCGCCTGGCGGTCGGATGAGGCTGGCAAGGCAAACTTGAGGCACCGGCTTTATAACAAATTGCAGGGGTCGTATCAGGAGCTTTGGCAACACCGTTTGCGCCAGCTGCATTTTCATCTGCCTGATGGCGAAAGTTTTCTCCGCTTTCATCAACCCGGACGTTTTGGTGATAAGCTGTTTCGTGTGCGACCTTCTGTGCGGATTGCCAATACTGAAAAACGAGC
>DAIQQT010000208.1:0-5399 GCA_036786685.1 Trichlorobacter sp. | reverse complement strand
ACTACGAAGTTGATGATAACCAGGATCAGGAACATGACCGCGCCCACTACATAGTTCCCCCCCACAACAAAGGAACCAAAAGCCTTAATAACCGCTCCTGCTGCCTCAACCCCTTCCCTGCCGTGCATCAGGATCAGACGGGTAGAGGCCACGTTCAAGGCAAGCCTGAACAGGGTGGTAACCAGCAATACGGAAGGAAACACAGAAAAATCGAGGGGGTGGCGGGTATAGAGACAGACCAGCAGAATGGCAAGTGCAATGGTAATGTTGGCTGCCAGAAAGATATCCAGCATAAAGGCGGGTAAGGGGATGATCATCAATGCCAGCACCCCGATCAGGGCGATGGCAACATAGATGTCAGAATTTTTTCTAAAATTGCCCAGTTCAATAGCCTGGACAGATGTTCCGTTTGCCATGGTTTAACCACATCCTTACGGCCAAAAGGCCATTGGGTCAGGAGCAGTCGACACTACCCCATGGCGTATATGCAGATTTCATGCCGTCAAAATTCGGTCACACCCTCTGACCAGCCATCACAACACACCAACAATTACAGCAAGTTAACCACACAACCACCTTCTCCGGCGAACAGAAAAAGTCATAATATTGACAACGACTGAATTATGACGCCGACGATCTGTATCACATCGCCCCCTTCAGCCGATAGACATAGGCCAACACTTCGGCAACAGCCGCATAAAGCGACTCTGGAATCTCCTGATTCTCAGCCACCTGATCATACAGTTCACGGGCCAGAAAACGGTTTTCAACCAGTGTAACCTTATTCTCGCGGGCCATCTCCTTGATCGCAAGGGCCATCTCATCCATCCCTTTTGCGATTACCATCGGCGCAACCATCTTGCTGCGATCATATTTCAATGCCACTGCAAAGTGGGTCGGGTTGGTAATAACAACATCTGCAGTGGGAATGATCTTGGTCAGCCGACGTCGCGCCGACTGAAATTGAAGCTTCTTGATCTTTCCCTTCACTTCAGGGTTACCTTCCTGCTCCTTATGTTCGTCCTTGACCTCTTGCTTGGTCATCTTGAGGTTCTCGGTGTAGCGCCATTTCACATACAGCATATCAAAGATAGAAATGATGATCATAATGCCGCAGGTGTGGGTAACGATCTTAAATGCAACATGCCCGGTATAGGCAAGAATCCCGTTGACATCAGACTCTGCCAGCACCGTGATATTCTGTAACTCGTCCCGCAGTACCTGATAGGCGATCCAACCGATCACAAAGATCTTGATCAGTGATTTCAGAATCTCCACCAGAGCATCTTTATTAAACAGCTTATTAAAACCGCTGATAAAGTTTAACTTATCAAAATTAAAAGTTATTCTTTCAAATCTAAAATCAATCCGTCCGTTATCCTGAATAATATGCGACAAGACACCGGTCGTCATAATAGCCAGCACAATGGGGGCAATCAGCATGATCATGGCACTAAAGATGCGCAGCATCATGGTGTAAACATTCCGCTCAGTCAGTTCAAAGCTGCCTATCTGGGAATAGACCTGTACGGTGGTACTTTGCAGTCCATTCATCAGATAGCCACCCAACAGATATAAGGCAATGATACCAGCTAACAACGTAAGGCTTTGGCTGAGCATCTGCGAAGACGGAGGAGCCCCTTTTTCTCTGGCCTTCTCCAGTCTTCGCCCGGTCGGTTGTTCTGTTTTAGAGTGTTTGTCGTCGTCTTCTGCCAGAAATCATCCCCCCTTTGCAAGCAGCCTGAAGATTGTTGCCACCTGGACAGCCAGGTTGCCAAACGAAAGCTCCAGCACGTGAAAAAAGAGCAAAAGGGTCATCCCCAAAACCATAAAACCAAGACCGATATTAAGCGGAAAACTGACCATAAAGATGTTCATCTGGGGAAAAGCACGGGCCATGATGCCAAGAACGACGCTGGTTAAAAGCAGGGCAACCATAACCGGTGCAGCCAGCCTGATTCCTAGAATAAAAACATCAGTGGTCGCCTTAACCAGAAAATGTATCAGTGCTTCGCTCATCTTCCAGCCGCCCAGCGGAATGACGGTAAAGCTGTCAACAATAGCCCGGATAAATACATGATGAATGTTCAGGGAGAGAAAAAACAGTGTGGCCAGCAGGCTCTGCATGACCGACATGATCTGCATCTGGTTACCCATGGAAGGATCAATTACGGAAGAGATGCTGAAGCCCATCTGGAGACCGATGATCTGACCACAGAATTCAACGGCAGCAAAAATAATCTGGGTAATAAAGGCCAGAGTGAGCCCAATCAGCATCTCACGCATAACCAAAAGCCCAAGGGTAAAGGCATCACCAGGGATGGGAGGAGGAACTATCTTAAGGATGGGAAAACAGACCAGCGTTATTGCCAGAACGGCCACAATCTTGATCCGGGTCGGCAGACGACGTCCGCCAAACAGCGGAAGGGCAGCAAACAGACCTCCTATCCTGCAGAGCACCAAGGCAAACAGAAATACATCGGCCTGACTCGGCAGCGGAGAAACAAAGGGAAACATAGCTGACTAGCGCCGCATTACAGCAATTAACGCATAAATCTCACGGGTAAAGTCGCTCATGTAGCTCATCATCCAGGGGAAAAATATAATGATAGCAACCATGACCGCAACAATCTTGGGAGCAAAGGCCAGCGTGGCTTCGTTAATGGAGGTTACCGCCTGAAAGACGCTGATGGCAAGACCAACCACCAGGCTGAATAATAACAACGGTGCCGCCAGTAGCAAGGTTGCTTCAAAACTTCTACGTGCCAGTTGCACGACCAGTTCGGGGGTCATGGCATATCCTTTCTAACCAAAACTCTTGACCAGAGAACTGATAACCAATCCCCACCCATCAACTAGAACAAAAAGCAGAATTTTAAACGGCAGCGAGATCATGACCGGCGGCAACATCATCATACCCATGGACATCAGCACTGAGGCAACGACCATATCCACCACAATAAAAGGGATATAGATCAGAAAGCCGATCTGAAAGGCGGTGCGCAATTCCGAAATTATAAAAGCCGGAACAATGGTGAGAGTCGGGATATCATCGGCATTTTTAGGCCGTGCCTGCTTGGAAAGCATTACAAACAGGGCCAGATCTTTTTCACGGGTCTGGGAGAGCATAAACTTACGAACCGGCTGTGTTGCCTTTTCAAAGGCCTGTTCCTGAGAAAGGGTACCTGCCTTGTAAGGCTGGTAGGCGTCTCGATCAACCTGCTGCCAGACCGGGGTCATAATAAAAAAGGTCAGAAACAGGGACAGAGCCAGAATTATCTGGTTTGAAGGAGCCTGCTGGGTACCCAGGGCAGTTCGCAGAAACGAGAGTACCACGACTATGCGGGTAAACGAGGTGGTCATGATCAGCAGACTGGGGGCCAACGAGAGTACCGTGAGCAACAAGAAAATCTGGATCGTTGTTGCCACTTCGCCGGGCTTTGTTACCGTACCCACACCAATATTCAGCGATGGCAACGGAACCGGTGCTGCCGTAGCACAGGTGACCGTACCGACAACGGCAACAGCAAGCAAAAACACAATTCCCCAAAAATGTGTTCCAACAAAAGAGGTCATAGTCTATCCAGAGCGGCCATAATCACACTAACGACGTGTTGCTGCGCGCTTCAGCAGCGAAAAAAAAGACGGTCTGTCAGATGGTTCATCAATCACTTCAATCTCTTCAATCATCGGCACCTGCTTGATCAGGCTAAGCTGATCAGTACTGCTTGCAAGCAGGAGATACTCTCCGGCAACCTCAACCAGCACGAGTGCCTTGCGGGGCCCCAAAGCACGGATTTCAAGTATCCTGATATGCTGGCTACCGGGCTTTAAGGCCGGAATTTTACGCATCAGGCGGGTTGAGAGATAGTACGTCAGTAATATTAAACCGACAACCAGTAACAACGCAGCAATCATCTGAAAAAAACTGGCAAGAAAGCTGAAATCGCCCCCACCTGCCTGTGCTTGCCCTTCAGCTCCCTGCACCAAGGAAGGAAACAGTCCCACCCACAAAAGCAACAGCAGGGCAGACTGTCTGATCACAAAATTTTCTCCACCCGCTCATTCGGGCTGACAATATCAACCAGCCGGACACCAAATTTTTCGTTAACCACCACGGCCTCACCCCTGGCAACCAGTTTGGAGTTAACAAAGATATCCAGCGGCTCGCCGGCGAGTTTGGTCAACTCAACCACCGCACCCTGATTCAGTTGCAGGATATCCTTGACCAGAAGTTTGGTACGCCCCAGTTCCACCGTAACCTGAAGCGGGATATCAAGTATGAATTCCAGGTTTTTACGTTCCTGTTCAGCTTCTACGGTATCAGGCTTGTCGTTCACGTGAGCTCCCCTTGCTGGAGATAATATCGCTGATCTGCATCGCTTTGTTACCATGCCGTATACCGGGTATTCCCTGATATTTCGGCACCCCTTCAACCTTCACCATAAGCTCACTGGTGCAAGGCTTATCCAGCATAATCGTATCACCGACTTCAAGATCAAGAAGTTCTCTCAGAGATATGGTTGAATTGCCCAGTTCGACCGCAAGCTCCATCGGTGCATCAAGTATTTCTGACGAGAGGCGATGTGACCACTGCGGATCAATCGCCATCAGGTCAAACTGCATCCCTTCCTTCAGCTTGTCCCGAATCGGCTCTATCGTCATAATCGGCACGACAAAGATCATCGTCCCGACATTTTCTTCAATATGCACCTTCACCGTCATGGTTACCACCTGATATTCAGGCGGCACAATAGTAACCAGACGGGGGTTCATCTCCATCCTCAAAATGCTTAATTTCGCCGGGTACAGCGGTGCCCAGGCCTTTTCCAGGTCGGCCATGACATCAGCCAGCACCATTTCAACCAGTCTTAGTTCAAGGGTGGTAAAAAGGCGATTCAGGGCCAATGCCGTACGACTGGTTCCGCCCAGCACACTGTCAACAATGGCAAAGGCAAGGGAGCTGTCCATTGCAACCAGTGCAGCCCCTTTAAGGGGATCAAGCTTGAAGATTGCCATGCAGACCGGTGACGGCAACGTTTGCAGAAAATCATCAAACTTATAGGAACGGGCACCAACCTTCTTGATCTCAACGACCTTGCGAAGACGGTTTGAAAGAGTAATCCGGTTAAAACGGATAAAGCCGTCATAGACGATATCCAGGTTCGGAACAAAACCGCGGTAGGCCTCTGTGTTAAAGAGGTCATAACTGACGGCAGTGGTTTCTGACTTGGAAAGTTCCTTTTCAGGCTCAATCCGTCCGTCAAACACTGCATTGAGCAGCGCCTCAATTTCGGCTTTGGTGAGAATCTTCTCCATGGCCACCCGACGTCCCCGATCAGCTACTGGACAACAAAGTCAGTGAAATAGACCTTGCTGACCTTACCCTGGGCCACGAT
>DAIQQT010000207.1:0-5411 GCA_036786685.1 Trichlorobacter sp. | reverse complement strand
CGTGGGCTGCGGCGGTGTTACCGTCGATGGTGACCATCTTCTTGCTCATGCTGCTCCTCCTGTTGATGTGGTACTGGTATTGTCCGATACTTAACGGATCTAAAGTTCACTTCTTCCCTTCATGGCCCACTGCACCGTGGCAGGGTCCACAAATTCAATATCGCTGCCCAGCGGAATACCATGGGCCAGCCGGGTGACTCTGACACCCAGCGGCTTCAGCTGCCGTGCCAGATAAAGGGCGGTGGTCTCGCCTTCAACTGTAAAGTTGGTGGCAATCACCACCTCTTCAATCGTCCCTTGTCCAATCCGCGTCAGCAGCTCCTTGATCCGCAGATCATCCGGATTAACGCCATGCAACGGCGAAATCGCCCCCTGCAGCACGTGGTAGCTACCGTGGTAGGCGTTGCTCCGCTCAAGGGCCAGCATATCCTGCGAAGTTTCAACCACGCAGATGACGCTGCTGTCACGGCTCCCGTTGCAGATCGGGCAGGGGTCCTGCTCGGTCAGTGCAAAACAGATGGAACAGGAACAAACCCGCTCCTGAACCTGCACAAGCGCCTCTGCCAGGGAACCGAGATTCTGGGGTGACTTAAGGAGATGAAAAGCCAGGCGCAGGGCGGTACGTTCGCCGATACCGGGAAGTTTCTTCAGTTCTCCCACCAGCCGTGTCAATGTTGGGGCATGTTGTAGCATAGAATAATGGCCAGATAAAACAATTTTTTATAATTATAGTGTGGTTAAAAATATGCAGACGAAGGGAGTCCCGCGTCTGCACGTTTCCATTGAAATCAGCCAGTTCAATTACAGCACGAGTAAAAGCTGAACCATTAGAACAGACCGGGAATACTCATGCCGCCGGTGATCTTGGACATCTCTGCGGACAACTCTGCATGTACTGTTTTCAATGCCTCGTTTACCGCTGCAATAATCAGGTCCTGCAGCATCTCAACATCATTGGGATCAACCGCCTCAGGCTTGATAACCAGCGATTTGATTTCGTTCTTACCGTTTACCACCACGGTTACAGCGCCGCCGCCAGCTGCTGCAGAAGCCTCTTTCAGGGCTGCTTCTTCCTGCAGTTTTGCCATCTTCTGCTGGATCATCTGGGCCTGTTTCATGATTCCTGCCAAACCTTTAGACATTGTGTAACTCCTCCTTTGGTGTCATTTGAAACAATGTTACGCTAGACGGCATTACAACTCTTTAATTTCAACGATCTCGCCACCCAATACCCGCAAGGCCTCTTGCACCACCGGGTGTTCTTTTACTTCGCGCTGGATTGACTCCCGTCGCTGTTCTTCATCATGCTTTTTTTTTTCAGCCAGCGAGAAGGGTGAGGCACCGTCGCTAAGCGCCGTAATCGCTACAACCTTGACCACGGTAGGCTGATGCATAAACTGGGCTGCCAGCGCATCAACCGCCTTTTTGTTATCAGTATCCTGCAGGCTGGTCAGATAATAGGAACCGTCCGGGAATCCGATCTCAATCCGGTCCGGGGCATAGACCAGGGGTGAACCATGCTCAAGCAGAGCCCCCAGGGCCGGCTTCTGCTCCAGACAGAAGGTAACAAAACGCTCCCAGCCACTACCACCGGCCGATACCGCTACTGCTGGTGCAACAGGTGCGGCAGCAGGCTCATGACGGGGTGGTGCTGCGTTTCTGGGTGCAGATTGCTGCGCCGCAGCCGGGGCTGACCACAGCTCCGGAGTGGTCTGGGCAATGCCGGTCTCCAGATGTTTAATCCGGTCCAGCAGTTGCTGAATCGGCAGCACCGGTTGCAGGTTAGCCATCTTCAACAGGGCCATTTCCAGCAGCAGTCGCGGGAACGAGGCGTGGGCCATCTCCCCTTCAGCCTTGACCAGCAGGGTCAGGCGACGCTGGATATCAGCTGCGCTCTGCTCACCTGCCTGTTGCTTCAGCTCTTCCAGTTCAGCCTCGGCCAGATCAAGGATCTCACCCGGTTTGGGAACCGAGCGGATAATCAGCAGATTGCGGAAATGAATGATCAGTTCCTGGGTGAACTGGCGCACATTATAGCCAAAGGCATCCACCCGGCGCACACCTTCCAGCGCCCCCTGACTGTTGCCGGTAAAGACCGCACTGGAAAGTTCTGCCAGCAGGCGACGGTCCACCACACCCACCAGCGTGGCCACATCCTCATCAGCCACGGTGTTGCCACAGAAGGCCAGCACCTGATCAAAACAGGTGATGGAATCGCGCATACTGCCATCACCTTTGCGGGCAATCAGGGCCAGGGCAGCATCGCTGATGCCGATCCCCTCCTGATCAGCGATCTCCCGCAGACGGCCAACGATCTTGATCAGCGGCACCCGCTTGAAGTCAAAGCGCTGGCAACGGGAAAGGATGGTAATCGGCAGTTTGTGCGGTTCAGTGGTGGCAAAGATGAACTTGACGTGGGGTGGCGGCTCTTCCAGCGTCTTCAACAGGGCGTTAAAGGCGTTGGTGGAGAGCATGTGTACTTCGTCGATGATGTAGATCTTGTAGCGGCTATGGGACGGAAGGTAGCGGCTGTTGTCCCGCAGCTCACGCACATCATCCACGCCGGTATTGGAGGCACCGTCGATCTCAAAGACATCGGTAGAGCTGCCATCAGTAATCTCTTTGCACTGCGGGCAGACATTGCAGGGCTCCAGCGAGACCCCCTGCTCACAATTCAGGGCCTTGGCCAGGATACGGGCGGTACTGGTCTTACCCACCCCGCGAGCGCCGGTAAACAGGAAAGCATGGGCTACCCGGCCGGTATCAATGGCATTCTGCAGGGTACGGCTGACATGTTCCTGACCGGTCAGACCGGCAAAGGTTTGTGGGCGATATTTGCGGGCAAGGACTTCGTAGGACACGGATGACTTCCTGAACGTGGACATGCAGTACAAATAACAGTTATGGGCAGAGATGATAGCCGGGTTTACCTGCGGCACACAGCGACAGCCGCTGCCGTTGCTTCCTTCCGGACCTGGCGGGGTTCACAGCCTGCCGTTGCGCAGGGCCCGGCTATCATCTCTGCCCACAAACAGAACATGCTGAGGATTGAGCAGGTTGTCTGCATAGCACACTGCCACGCGTTTGTCAAAACCTGTTAAAGCTGTAAACGATCCTCAAAACAGCTGTTTCGTACTTGCAGTGCTGTCCGACTGTGCTAAACTTTGCGTACCTTGTGTCCATGGAGGCTCACCCGCCCATGTTCCACCAGTTAATCCGCATCCTGCTGACGGTCTGTCTGTTCGCAGCCTCCCTGGAGACCGCCCACGCAGCTCTATCCGGCACTCAAACCGCGCTCCAGACCACGGCTACGGTCGAGGTCTTTAACCGCACCGTGGTAGTATTCCGTGCCCCGTTGCTGGGGGTTCCGGTTGGAGAACGGGCGCAGCGGGCCAGCGAAGTATTGCGGCGCATGCTGGCTACCAGCAGCAGCGGCAAGGTCACCCTGCAGCCGATTCCCCAGGGGATTTCCATTATGCTGGACGGGGTACTGGCCTTTAGCATGATCCCTGAAGATGCGGATCCGCTTAAACAGGAATCCCTTGAACAGGCAGCCCAAAATGCCGCAGCCGCTCTGGAACTGGTGGTCAGGGAAACCCGCGAGGCCCGTGATCTGAAAGTCCTGATGCGTGCTGCCGGTTTTGTTTTAGCAGCAACCCTGGCGTTTCTGTTATTGGTCTGGCTGTTACACCGGGCCAGAAAATGGCTGACCTTCCGTCTGGCCAGTCTTGCCCATACCCACGCAGAACGCCTCAGCGTGGGTGGTGAGTCCCTGATGAACCGGGAGCGGCTGCTGCAGCTGGTCCGGCGGGCCGTTACCCTGATTTACTGGGCACTGGCTCTGTTTCTGTTCTACGACTGGCTGGGCTTTACCCTGGGGCGTTTTCCCTATACCCGGCCTTGGGGGGAACGGCTGACCCAGTATCTGCTTGATCTGACAGCCCGCTTTGGGGGAGCCATTGTCCGCACCA
This sequence comes from Trichlorobacter sp., assembly GCA_036786685.1. GTDB lineage: Bacteria > Desulfobacterota > Desulfuromonadia > Geobacterales > Pseudopelobacteraceae > Trichlorobacter. The sequence goes on along the minus strand of DAIQQT010000207.1, from coordinate 1,440 downwards.
TCCCGGATCTGCTGGTGGCAGTACTGATCTTCCTGATTGCCAAATTTATGATTGATCTGCTGAAGACGGTCTTTGAGCGGGTTGAGCAGGGCAAACTGGAGATTGCCTGGCTGGACCGGGACACGGTCAGCCCCACCCGCCGCCTGATTTCGGCCGGTATCTGGCTGTTTGCCCTGGTAATGGCCTATCCCTACCTGCCCGGCTCCGGCACAGAGGCGTTCAAGGGCCTTTCGGTACTGATCGGCCTGATGGTCTCACTGGGGGCCTCCAGCCTGGTGGGGCAGGCTGCCAGCGGCCTGATCCTGATGTACACCCGTACCATCCGGGCCGGTGAGTATGTCCAGATCTCCGGTCATCAGGGGACGGTCATGGAGCTGGGGCTGTTTACCACCCGGATCCGCACCGGGCTGGGTGAAGAACTGACTCTGCCCAATGCCCTGATCCTCGGCAACGTCTCCCGCAACTACTCCCGCACTGTGGGGGACGGCTTTATTCTGGAGACCGGCGTAACCATCGGCTATGACACCCCCTGGCGTCAGGTCCATGCCATGCTGATCGAAGCAGCTGGGCGCACCCCCGGCGTGCAGAGTGAACCGGCTCCCCGGGTCTTCCAGACCGCCCTGTCCGACTACTACCCCGAATACCGTCTGGCCTGTCAGGTTTTAAGGACAGGACCAACCCAGCGTGCCGAGGTATTAAGTGCCCTGCATGCCAATATTCAGGATGTGTTTAACGAGTATGGCGTACAGATCATGTCACCACACTACCTGGGTGATCCTCCTGAAGCGAAGATAGTGCCCAAAGAACAGTGGTATCAGGCTCCTGCCAGGAAAACGGAACCGTAATGCAGCAACCGTTTGAACCGCTTACCAATGTCGATGCCATCAGTCAGACACTGGAGCGCCTGACCGCGGCTGTTGATGATCCGCTACCGCTGTTGGTGCAGCTGTTTGATGCGGTACGGCCCGATCGTAGCCGTAACAGCGATCAGGCTCTGCAACGGTGGCGCCGGATGTTGCAGTTGCTGAAGATTCCCCGTTATCACGATGGCCTGCGTACCGCCCTGCTGACCCTGTTTGCCCAGCGCCGCCAGCTGTCGCTCTACAGCGAATCCGGTCTGCTGCCCAATACCGGTTTTTTCTCTGAACTGCACCGTAAGCTGGTGCATCGTGTCCTGCCGGAATTGGCAGATCCTGCTGAACTCCGGGACTGTATCCGGCTTCTGTTTCATCGCCCCGGCGATGCGATCTGGCTGAGCACGATCCCCCTTGAAGAACAGCTGGCTTTCTGGCAGCTGCTGACGCCCCCCTCGCCACGGATGCTGGAGCAACTGAGCGAGGCATGCCTGGTGCTGTCCCACCGGGTCTGCGCCATGGGACTTGAGCCGGAACTGCTACGGGTACTGCCGGCGCTGAAGACAGGCCGGTCTCCTTTTCTGGC
>DAIQQT010000206.1:0-5418 GCA_036786685.1 Trichlorobacter sp. | reverse complement strand
CAGCAGGGTAATCATGAGTGTTGCAAACCAGCGGCTCAATCGTTTCATAGCACTACCTCCATGATGGGGTTAGTATAGACGTTACAACCGACTGTACCACATCCTGCATGAATGAAAAGCCAGAGGTGAAAACAATGCGATCCCTGCTGCTGTTGCTGATAGTGGCCATGTTAACCGGACCGGCCTGCGCCCTGGCTGCCAGCTATGAAGAGATCAGTGACCTGGCCGTAGAACGTCGCTATGCCCGGAAACTGCAGGCATCAGGGCGTTATGATGAGGCTTTGAAGCAGGCGCAGCGGGTGCTGCTAACCTCCAAAAAACTCTTTGGTACAGACCACCGTGAAATTGCCATGAGCATGGATACGGTAGCCTCTGTTTTGCGCAAGATGGGGCGCTTCAGTGAATCTGAACAGTATTTTATGCAGGCGCTTCAGATAAGCCGCAGGCTGCAGCGGGAACAACCTCACGATTATGCAGCGGCCCTGCAAAACCTGGCCGGGTTATACCGAGAGACCGGTCGGTACCGCGAATCAGAGCAGCTCTATCAGGAAGCGATTGCCATCCTGAAACAGATGGAACCGAAGGATGATGAAGCGGTGCTGTCTATCTCCGGCAACCTCGCCATGCTCTATCAGGATCAGGGACGTTATGCAGAGGCAGAACCGATCTTAAAGGCTGAGTACCAGTGGGCGTTAAAGCAGGCAGAGCCAGATTCCCTTGCGAAGAGAATGAACCTCTCCATGGACAACAAGCGCCTGTTTCTGGCAGAACGGATGTCCAATCTGGCCGGACTGTACTTGAAGATGCGCCGGGTTGGTGAGGCGATGGAGCTGACTGCGGCAGCGCTGGAGATCAAACTCCAGACCCTTAAGTCTGATGATCCCAGGGTTATGCGTGAGATGAATAATCTGGGGATGATCTACCGTGACAATGGCCGTGAGCAGGAGGCTGAACCGCTATTACGTCAGGCCGTGGAGTCTAGCCGTAAGGTCTATGGCAACCAGCACCCGGAGTTGGCCATCTATCTGGATAATCTGGCACTGCTGTATCAGCGACGGGAGGACTACAACAAGGCTGCGCAACTGCAGCGGGAGGCAGTGGCAATCAGCCAACAGGCGCTGGGCAGCACACATCCCAATACCCTGATGCAGCGCAATAACCTGGCGGTCAACTACCTGCTGCAGGACCGCTATGCTGACGCGGAGCTGCTGTTGCGATCAATACTGACAGACAGTACGGCTGCCCCGGCTGGTGCACATCATCCTGAGGTTGCCACCAGGATGACAAACCTGGCAGACACCCTGCGGTTGCAGGGCAAGCATCTGGAAGCACACCGGCTGCAGACAGAGGCACTCAGGATCAAGGAACGGAAGCGGGATGACCTGTTCCAGCTACTGACCGAGCAGCAGAAGCTGACCTACCTGCGGGATGAAATGGCGTTGGTCAGGCAGTACCTGGCCCATACCCGCCAGGTGCTGGCACAGGACCCTGGCGCTGCGGCTACTGCCCTGGATACCTGGTTGCGCTGGAAGGGGATTGTGATGGAGTCCCAGGGGCGCTATCTGGATGCGCTCTACCGGACCGATGATCCTGCCTTGAAGCAACAGTTTGAGGAGTTGGTAGCTGTTCGCAGGCAGTTGGCAGGCCTGCAGCTGGTTCAGCCTGATCCCCGTTCAGCCCGGAGTCACGCCGCCAGAATCGAGCTGCTTGCGTATCGTAAAGAGCAGATGGAGACAGATCTGACCAAACGCAGCGCTGTCTATGCCAAGGCCGGTGCATCACAGCGATTTACCAGCAATGAGCTGCGCAGGTTACTGCCAAAGGGTGCCGCCTATATTGATTTTGCGCTGGTTGAAGATTGGCAGTATCAGCCGCTGGAACTGCGCGGCCTGCATTACCTTGCCTTTATTGTCAGCAATCAACCGGGTGCGACGGTACAGATGCTGGATCTGGGACCTTCAGGCAGCATTCATCAGGCGATTACTGACTACCGTCGCCAGATTGCTGCACAGGCCGGTGGCAGCAAGGCAGATACCCCGCAGCTTGCTGCCGTGGCTGCCGAACTCCATGCCAGAATTGTGGCACCATTGCTCCCTTATCTACAGGGGGTTTCATCGTTGATCATCAGCCCTGATGCCGGTCTGCACCTGCTGCCGTTTGAGGTGCTGCGCGCTAAAGGGAAGCCCTACCTGCTGGAACAGTATGCCATCAGCTATGTTGGTTCAGGTCGGGATATGGTCCGCTTTGGCACCTCTGTAGCCAGCTCGGGAAAGGCGTTGCTGTTTGCTGATCCTGATTACGATCTACCGTTGCATAGCGCTGAAACAGGCCGTCCCCGGGCTGAACTGCTTGCTCAGCTTGCATCCCTGCAGTTCAGCAGGCTGCCCGACACAAAGGTGGAGACCGATACCATTGACGGGCTGCTCAGGCAGGGGACACAGATCAAGGTTCAAAACCTTGCTGGTCGCCAGGCCCTTGAATCCACCCTGCTTGCCCAATCACAGCCAAGAATACTGCACCTGGCAACCCACGGGTTTTTCCTGCAGGATGAGGCAAGCGGTGGCAGTGAGACCCGAGGTCTTAAGGCTGTGCAGCTGATTAAACCAGCCAGTGGAGCAGTTCACACACAGCTGACCAACCCTATGCTCCGTTCCGGTATTGCACTGGCAGGTGTAAACCGCTCATTGCCCCAGGGGCAGGATGATGGTCTGGTGACGGCTGAAAAGATTCTGGGGATGCGCCTGCTGGGGACTGATCTGGTCACCCTCTCAGCCTGTGAAACCGGGGTGGGAGATATCAAGGCCGGTGAAGGGGTCTTCGGCCTGAAGCGGGCCTTTATTCTGGCTGGTGCCAGAACCGTGGTCTTAAGCCTCTGGTCAGTGCCAAGCCGTGAGACCACCGAGCTGATGACTGAATTCTATCGGCTGATGGCCTCTGGAACCCCCAAGGCCGCTGCCTTGCGGCAGGCGCAACGGACCATGCTGAAGAAATATCCCCATCCCTTCTACTGGGGGGCATTCCAGCTGGTGGGCAGCCCTGACTAATGATGCACAAACGTTTGAACATCTATTGTTTCGCACCAAACCCCTCCAAACCTCCCCTTGTCAGGGGAGGCTTAAAGGCTTCCCCCCTGATAAGGGGGGATTGAGGGGGGTTGGTTTTAGCTGTTACGTCGTACTGGAATCAGCTGATAACCGATAAGGCTTCGACAGCAGTGCGCAGAGCATGCTAAAAACAGACTATGAAACAACGCCTCACATGTAATCATATCCCCCGCCTGCTGAAACTGGCAGGCCCGATGATCCTTTCAACCTCCGCAATCACGATGATGCAGATCATTGATACCATCGTGCTTTCCTATGATTCCAGTCAGGCCCTTGCAGCAATCGGCCCATCCAGTATGGCGGTGATCCTGTTTCAGGGATTTCTGTTTGGCACTGCCGGGTATGCCGGTACCTTTGTGGCCCATAACCATGGGCATGGTAACCATCAGGGGGTGGTATCATCAGCCTGGCTCGGTATTTACACCGCCCTGGCCTCAGGTGTTGCGGCCCTGCTGGTGGCCTGGCCGCTGGCACAGCTGTTCCTGCTGACCGGTCATGCACCGCAGGTGGCCCGGGATGAACAGACCTATTTCTTGATCTGCATGGCCGGCTCATTCTTTCCGGTCTTTGGCAGTGCCCTGGCTGGCTGGCTTTCAGGCATCGGCCGTCCGGCGCTGGTCACTGCTGTTACCTTTATCTCCCTTGTGGTCAATGCATTGCTGGCCTGGGGCCTGGTGCTGGGGGAATGGGGCCTGCCCCGGATGGGGATTTCCGGTGCCGCCCTTGCAACCGTGATAGCCCAACTGATTGCAGCCCTGCTGTATGCCTTCCTGTTTGCACGATCAGGCGGATTCAGGAATCAGGCAGCGCGCTGCCTGAACCGGGTGGAGTTTCGCCGGTTTCTGTCGCTGGCAGCACCGATGGGACTGCGGATCAGTGGCGAGCTGGCAGCCTGGACCCTGTTTCTGGTGGTGGTGGGACGGCTTGGCACCGTGGAGCTGGCAGCATCAAGTATCGCCTTCAGGATTAACGGCATCGCCTTTTTTCCTGCCCTGGGGCTGGGGCAGGCTGCCGGTATTCTGGTGGGACACGCCCGTGGTGCGGGCAATGATGATCAGGTGCCGGCCATTGCCTGGCAGTCTCTGGCAGTCTGTGAGATCTGGATGCTGCTGATGGCTACCCTGTTTGCCACGGCAGCAGGTCCGCTGTTTTCCATCTTTGCCGGTAACAACGCTGAATCTGCCGGAATTATCGCAACCGGCACGCTGCTGATGAAATTTGTGGCGATCTACTGCATCTTTGACGCAGCCAATGTCATGATCGGCTGTGTGCTGGCCTCGGCAGGTGAGACCCAATGGATAGCACGCACCTTTGCCCTTGCTTCAGCCATCTTTATGGTCCTGCTCTGGCTGCTTGATCGTACCATGCCGGGCCTGGTGGCTGAATGGACCCTGGCGACCTGTTTTGTATTTTGCACGGCAGTGGTCTGGTTACTGCGCTTCAGAACCGGTCGCTGGCGAAGGATTCAGATTGTGCGTAACCCGGTTGTCAGCTAGTAAGTTTGCCAATTACGATTCCTTTGGTAGAATTTCATCTGTCGTCAGTCTTACACAAAGGAGAATGAAAACATGAAGAAGCTGTTACAAACCGTCACGATGCTATCCTGTTGCCTGTTGATGATTACAGCGGTTGCTCTGGCTGAAGAGGGTGGTTGCACCAAGACCCGCAGCCTGGCGATCAAGACCGGCAAACTGTACAAGGACTACTATGGCAGTGCCGTTACCAGCGACAAATCAATTTTGCACGGTTTTCGTTGGGGGATCACCAATCCCAAGCCCCAAAGCATGGCCTATTTTGGCGGTACCATGAAGGCAACCGGCTCTTTTGCCAAGTTCCGCGCTAAAATCTACATTGATGACGGCATCAAGGCCCCCATGGAATTTTCCTTTAAAAATCAGGACCGCAATGGCGAGACACTGAAATCCGTTACGGTTGAGCCGGGCGAGACGGTGGATGTTAATTTTGATACCGGTGGCAGCAAGCAGATCTTTGTACAGAGCGAGCTGCGGATTAACCACGACACTGCCAAACGGATCGTGATCGGTGAACCGGAATTTTACAGCTGCCTAACAAAGTAATGTTAGCTGGACAGGCTGCCTGACACGGGTACACCGCCGGTCAGGCAGCTTTTTCATGGTTGCAAATTCTGCTGATTCCAGCTAAGTCCTACCTGTGACACCAATTACGTCTACCTGAAAGAGTCCGATGTCCAAACAATTTATCGCCGAGTTGAAAGATAGAGATGCGGTTGATTCCCCGTTTATGGTCAAGGAAAAGACCATGGCCATGGCCAAGAACGGCAAGCCGTACATGA
>DAIQQT010000205.1:0-5439 GCA_036786685.1 Trichlorobacter sp. | reverse complement strand
GTCTTGAATAATCTGACCGGTGATTTTACTGATGATGACCGTGAGCTGGTGAAGGCTTTGGCAGATCAGGTTTCCATTGCGATTGAAAATGCCTCCATTTACCAGGAAATTGGCCTGACGTTTCTGGGGGTTACTACCGCCCTGGCCGAGGCGTTGGAGCAGCGTGACCCCTATACCGGCGGGCATACCCGGCGGGTGCATGAATATTCCGTCCTGATTGCCAGCCATCTTGGTTTACCACAGGATGAAATTGACACCTTGCGACTGGCCGCCATTATGCACGACATCGGCAAAATAGGTGTCTCTGATCAGGTTTTGCGTAAGCCGGGACGTCTGAATGAGGAAGAATTTTGTGAGATGTGCCGTCACCCCGAAGCCGGTGTGGATATTATTGAGCATTTGCCCCAGTTGGCGCGGGTGGTACCGGGGGTTTTGTATCACCATGAACAGTTTGACGGAAGCGGCTATCCGCATAAACGCCAGGCAGAAGATATTCCGTTGCACGCCAGGATAATTGCCGTGGCTGATGCCTTTGACGCCATGACATCGGACCGGCCCTACAGAAAGGCGCTCAGTTTTGAGGCTGCTTTTGCTGAGCTTGAGCGCTGTGCAGGACAACAGTTTGACCCGCAGCTGGTTGAAATCTTCAAACAGGCGTGGCTTGAAGGAGAGCTGCAACCGCCTGCAATTGATGAGTAGCAACTGATAATAGATTGACGGCTGATAGGCTCTTGTGCTAGATAGAAAAACTCTTCGCACGTTTTATGTGAAGTAGATGGTTGGATGTACCATACGAAATCAGATGATTTCGGTGCGTAGCGCAGCCTGGTAGCGCACTAGACTGGGGGTCTAGGGGTCGAAGGTTCGAATCCTTTCGCACCGACCATAAACAAAAACAGGGACTTAGCCAAATTGGTTGAGTCCCTGTTTTTGTTTGGAGTACACTGCTAGTATCTTGCAGGTTGTACATCTGGAGCCGTTCAGAAAATTGAGGTTACTGTGGATATTTCTCCTGCTGTTAAGCCCATTTCTACGTTGGTTGATACGTTGTGCCGCGATCATCTCCAGGGAAAAGACGAGGTGGTTCGTCTTGCCATGATCGCCATGCTTTCCGGTGGTCATATCCTGATTGAAGATCTGCCGGGGCTGGGCAAGACAACCATTGCCCTGGCGCTGGCAGGGGCCACCGGTCTCTCCTTTGGCAGGGTGCAATGCACCAGTGATCTATTGCCCACTGATATTACCGGGTTGTCGGTATTCAACCGCGGGGATGGTCATTTCAGTTTTATTCCAGGTCCGATTTTTAATAATATTGTGCTGCTGGATGAGATCAACCGTGCCATGCCCCGTACCCAGAGCGCCATGCTTGAGGCGATGGAGGAACGTCGGGTCACGATTGAAGGTACCACCCATCAACTGCCTGATCCGTTTATGGTCTTTGCCACGCAGAACCCTTCTGATCAGAGTGGCACCTTTCTCCTGCCGGAATCACAGCTTGACCGTTTTCTGATCTGCACCGGCATCGGCTATCCGCCTGAGGCGCTTGAACGTTCGATTATCTCAAGCGGCGGCATCAGGGAGCAGATCGCCGGCATTACACCGCTGGTGTCAGTCAGCGAGATTCTGGCTGCCCGCCGGACCGTTGCCCAGGATATCTATCTGGCTGACAAGGTTGTCGGGTATATCCATGCCCTGGTTAAGGCTACCCGTACCCATCCGCTGATTCAGATCGGGCTTTCCACCAGGGCTGCCATAAGTCTGGCCCAGGCAGCCCGTGCAGCGGCATTTCTGGCAGGTCGCAGCTATGTTGCGCCTGATGATGTAAAAGGTATTGCCAGTGCGGTCTGTGCCCACCGTTTGGTGACACGGGCAGGGCAGGCTACTGACAGAGGAGAACTGCTACGGGAGATCATCAGCAGCATACCACTTCCTTTGGTTTAAGGATCAGCAAGGCTGGAGCCCTGTATATTGTCATTACCATCCTGCTTGGTTTTTCTGCCGTAAACACCGGCAATAACCTGCTGTTTCTGGTGGTGGCAGGGATGCTGGGGTTTATGACCGTTACCGGCTATGCAGGCATGACCAATATCAAGGGGATCATTCCGGTGCTGCTGCCTCCTGACGAGCTGTTTGCCGGAACTCCGGCCCGTTTCAAGGTTCTGCTTTGCAATGAAAAAAAACGTATTCCCTCATTTCTTTTGCAGCTTGCAGCATCTGACTACGGTAAGGTTCTGATTCCGCTGATTGGAGGCGGACAGTGTTTGGAAACCACCCTTAATCTTACCTTTCCTGAGCGTGGCAGGCATCCTGTCGGACAGGTCAGAGTCAGTTCCCCCTTTCCGGTAAATTTTTTCACCCGCTACTGGAGTTTTCAGCTTGATACCCCTTGCATCGTGTACCCCCGACTTGTTACGGTTTCTTCTGCCATGGCATCTGAGGATTCCCGGCAGTCCGGCACCACAGTTCACCATGGTCGGGGGCAGGATGGTGAGCTGGAGCGGATCAGGGATTATTCCGGTGCAGAACCATTACGCTCAATTCACTGGAAGTTATCAGCCCGTGGCGATGATCTGCTGGTTAAAGAGTTTGGCAATCAATCAGTACCTCCTCTGGTGATCCGGTTTGAGTACCTTCCAGGCACAGATGTTGAGGAGAAGCTGTCACAGGCAGCCTGGCTTATCAAGCAACGGGTCATGGAGCAACCGGTGGGTCTGGACCTTGATGGACAGATCATCCAGCCTGCCACTGGCCGTCAGCATGGCAACCGTCTACTGACAGAATTGGCTCTGTATGGTCAGCAGTAGCCGTCTTGCCTCAATCCTCTGCTTTCTGATCGCCCTTGCCGGCGTTATCCCGATCTTTGCCTGGCTTGAGACCTTTCCACGTCTGGTACTTGTCGCAGGGCTGATAATCGGTATTCTGCAAGAGTTTAAGGGGCGTTGGTACCTTAAAAACTGGCAGTTCAACCTGACCCTGGTACCGGTTTTTATCTGGTATGCCCTGCAGTACAGCAATCGCAATCCGATCCAACCGGTGGTCAGTGTGCTGGTGATCATGCTTGCTGCGCGGTTATGCGGTGAGAAAAGCATCCGTAACCTGATGCAGATCAACCTGCTGGCACTTTTCTGTCTTGCTTCCAGATCACTCTTTGAACTGAATCCGGTATTTCTGGTCTGGCTGGCCCTGTTGCTGTTGCTTGTACCTGTTTCTCTGGTTGTGCTGACCTTTCACGCCCAGGACCAGGCCATGACGTTTACCCGCAAGGAGGTAAACAGGGTGGTCCTGACGGCCCTGTTGATCACCCTGCTGACCGTGCCTGTCATGGCGCTGCTGTTTCCGATCCTGCCAAGAACCGCGCTTCCGCTCTGGACATTCCTTAATCCGACGGTTTCCGGTGCAACCGGCATGAGCGACAAGGTTGAGCCGGGTGCGGTCTCCAGCGTAGCAGAGTCACGGGTTCTGGCCTTCCGGGCAGAGATGGCGCAACAGACAACACCTCCCTACTGGCGTGGCACGGTTTTTAATACCCTGAAAGGTGGCCGTTGGACCCGTGCTGCTGCGGTGCCTGATGAAAGCAGTACCCCTGCAGGAAGACCGATTATCCAGACAATCTATCCTGAGCCATCGTCATCCAAAATCCTGATCGGTTTTGATGCACCGGCAGAGATACGGCTGCCGTTTGTGCGGATGTCGCCGGATCTGGTTTTTGACTATCAGCGAGGGCTTGGCAGACGGGTGGGGTATGTTGTCAGGTCAGGGGCTGATGGCTTGTTGCGTACTTCAAAAACAATCAACCGGAATTTCTATCTGGGGGTGCCGGAAGGAACCTCGCCACTGATCCTGCAACTGGCTGAGAGGATTAAAAAGACAGGAGCTACTGATCAAAAACGGCTTGAATTGGTTGAACAGCACTTTCTGAATGGTGGCTATCGCTACAGCCGGGAAGGGCTTCCCACGGGAAGGGATGCAATCCATCATTTTCTGTTTGTTTCAAAACAGGGGCATTGTGAGTTTTTTGCCTCATCATTTGCCCTGGTACTGCGTGCTTCAGGTGTTCCTGCACGGCTTGTCGGGGGGTATCTTGGCGGTGAATATAACGAGGTTGGTGGCTATTATCTGGTCAGTCAGGAGATGGCCCATGTCTGGGTGGAGGCATACATTAGCGGCAAAGGCTGGGTACGGACTGATCCGAGCCGGTTTGCTACCAATGCCGGTGCTGTCTGGAACATCCATAAGAAACAAACTCTGGCTGCACGATTGCGGTTGCTGGTTGATACCCTTGATTACCGTTGGAACCGCAGCATTGTGACCTATGATTTTGAAAGTCAGGTCAGCCAGTTGCGCAGTGCAGGCAGCAGATTACAGGCACTGGAGCAGATGTTCAGGGCACGCTGGAAAGGTCTGTTGATTGCTTTTTCTAGTGTCATGCTGCTGGTGCTCTTGTTTCAACTGCGCCTGCGCTGGTTCAGATATTCCCGGGAAGAACGGCTGCTCAGGCGTTTCAGGCAGATACTGAAAACAAAATACGGGCCAGGCTTTGCAACTGAAGACAAAGGTCTGTTTGAGCTGGCAGCAGCAACCAATGATGCACAGGTGCAGCAGTTTGTTGCCATCTATGCTGCTGCCATCTATCAGGATAAACCGCTTGGTCAGGATGAAATCAGGCAGTTGCGCAAGCTGCTTGATAAGTTGTCTGCCAAATGAAACGTCCTGATTTTAATTGCTAATGCTGGTGTGACCGGCCGTAACGTTTGACTAATCCCGCATACTTATCAGCCAATTTGTGCGTTAACTGCCCTGTCTGATAGCGCCAGCTCCAGTTGCCCAGCGCAATTCCCGGCTGGTTCATGCGTGCCTCAGTCGGCAGTTCCAACAGATCCTGCAACGGTATGATGGCTGTTTGCGCCACCGACATCAGGGCAGTTCTGATCAGGTCCTGAACCGGCTCTGTACCGCTAAGGCCAAGGTAGTCGTACATGCGATTAATGGTTTTTGCAGGCAGAGCATTAAACCAGCCCCTGGTGGTGTCATTGTCATGGGTGCCGGTGTAGACCACGCAGTTTGGCAGGTGATTGTGGGGCAGGTACGGGTTGGCAGCATCTGAATCAAAGGCAAACTGCAGAATCTTCATGCCGGGCAGGTTATAGCGGTCCCGCAATGCCTCAACCTCCGGTGTGATAACACCCAGGTCTTCAGCAATAAACGGCAGAGCGCCAAGGGCATTGTTGACAGCATCAAAAAAACGGGCCCCCGGGCCTGGCACCCAGCTGCCACGAATAGCGGTTTTGGCTGAAGCCGGTACATGCCAGGCAGCTTCAAAACCACGGAAATGGTCGATCCTCACCTGATCGAACAGATCAAACATCTGGCGGAAGCGGGCGATCCACCAACTGTAGCCCTGTTGCGCCATGGCCTCCCAATCATAGAGTGGATTACCCC
>DAIQQT010000204.1:0-5445 GCA_036786685.1 Trichlorobacter sp. | reverse complement strand
GACTGATCCGACTCCTTCAGCAATATTGTAGAAGATGGTAAAGAGCGCCAGCCAGCTTGCCCGTTGCAACCACTCTTCTCTGGACATACGCTTCCCTTCTGTCAGGTTACTTTGTAAACAGCGCAGCCCGTTGCGTTGCCTCATGGGCTGTAATCAGACCGGCCAGATGCACCATCTCCAGCACCTCCGGGTGCCGCAGAGAGTAGTAGATCTTCAGTCCATCCTTGCGCTGGTTAAGGATACCGCTCTTCAACATGGTCTGCAGATGACGGGAAGTGTTGGACTGTTCATGCCCAATGGCCGGAAAGATCTCGCAGACACAATGTTCGCCATCCCGCAGCAGTTCAATGATCCGCAAGCGGGTCGGCTGAGCAATCGCCTTGAGGACTTCAGCACTATATTCTAAAGTGTTCACACAAACTCCATTTTCTCACCGCCGTTTTACGGACAACATCCGGTATCCTCACGAAACTCCCTGGCCTCATCCCCCCGCAACGCCTCGGCCAGACCGGTCAGGCCATCGGTCAGGTAGCGGGCATTGTAGCCTTTGGTGCGCAGATAGGCCATGGCCAATGATGAGCGATCCTTGTGTGGGCAGGCAGCCACAATGATCTTGTCCTTGGGCAGTTCCTTGTAACGCAGCGGCAATTCATTGAGCGGAATCTGCAGACCAAATCCCATCTTCCAGGTTTTGACCTCTTCAGAAAAACGAATATCCAGCAGCACCGCTTTCTTCTCCTCGATCAGCTTCAATAACTGTTTGCTGCTGGCCTTCATGTCAGCACGGGTTTCATAATCAAACTTTTTCAGAAAGGTGTCAAAGGCCTCTTCAGCCGCAGCGGCAGGCAGGACGGTAAAACTCAGAATCAGCAGAGACAGGATGATTCTTTGCATGGATTATTCTCCTTCGAAATGTAGCGCAACAGTACCTATACCGCTTGAAAACGCCGGTTATTTCTTCTCGCCAATCAAAATGATCTTCAATACCTCAATCGGCAATTCGCTCCGTTCATCAGCAACTTTTTTCAAGGTATCACCGGAGGCCATTGTTATATTTTTAGCAGCCAATTTTTTGATGATAGCTCCCTGATCAAGGCCATATTCTGCACAGATGGCTGAAAGCGTCTTACGCCCTACTCCTTTACCCTCAAACTGCTTCTGCACCAGATCGGCGGTCCATACCTGCAACGCTGTACCTTGTTTAGCAACAGCTGGCGCGACTGGCGTTGCAGGTTTTAACGACTGCTGCACAGTAGGGGATGCTGTTGATTTCGGCGTTTCATTTGAGTTTTTTCCTTCCAGATGCTTCAGCAGTTTATAGATCGCTGCCGGCGATTTACCATTATTCCTTGAAATATCAAGCAGCTTTTGATCAGGCCCACTGACCTTGATTCCCTGCTTTTTCAGTTCTGCCATGGCCATATCCAGATCAATATCCATCTTTTTCAGGAAGTTATTAAGCGGTAACAGTTCGGCATGACTGATGGCCGGTTCATCGTCAGGGCTCTTGACCCACGAATCCTTGATCCAGTCGTTCAGCTCAAGGACATAGCTGAGCGGCGGAGTCTTGTAGATCCCCCCCACCGTGCAGAAAATGGTGATCACCGCAGCTACGGCCAGTTCTGCCTTCAGGGCCACTGTTTTTCTCACCTTGTCCTGGAAGTAACTGACCAGTGCCCGCCAGTTCAGCCAGGTATGCCACAGACCGGCCAGGGCAAACAGCAGACTGGTGGTAATATGCATGTCACCCCATTGGGTTTTGCTGATCCCCCAAAAGGTCCAGTCCAGCCAGTAGGCAACACGCCCCTGGGGAGTGATGAACAGGATGATGCCAGAGACGGTCATGATCAGAAAACTTAATGCCGTCAGAAGCGAGATGAATCCCCGTAGATGCAGACGCTTTGTTTGACGGTCAAGCATCAGAGCATCCCCGCAATCTCTTCCGGCGTGGCCAGCTTGCCGGAGAACAGCACCTTGCCATCCTTGACAAGAGCCGGGGTGCTCATCACCCCGTACTTCATGATGGAAGGGATATCTTCAACCTTGAGGATCTCAGCCTCTATTCCTCTTGCAGCAACCGCCTTGCGAACGTTTTCCAATAGATTCTTGCACTTGGCACAGCCGGTGCCCAACACTTCAAGTTTCATGACGTACACTCCCTTTACAGTATGATATTAAACAGATACCCGACAAAAACGATTGCCGTAGCCACAATGCCGAAGAAGGTAAGCAACAAGCGCCGCTTCAGCACATTACTCAAAATAACCGCCTCAGGTAAGGACAGTGCAGTTACCGCCATCATAAAAGCCAACACCGTACCGATTGCCATCCCCTTGGCGGTCAGTGCCTTGACAATCGGAATCACGCCGGCTGCGTTACTATAGAGCGGGACTCCCAAGGCAACCGCAATCGGCACGGCAAAGGGGTTATCACGCCCTGCCCATCTGGCCAGAAAATCCTGCGGTACATAGCCGTGGATAAAGGCACCCAGCCCCACCCCGATCAACACATAGGGGAAGATTTTCTTCAGCAGGTCGCGGGTGTAGTCACGGGCGTAGACCAGTTTGTCACGGAAGGTCAGCGCCTCAATCTCCTGCTGTCCCACCTGCATCTCCCAGACATAATCCTGGACATATTTTTCCATTTTCAGCCTGCCGATCACAATACCGGAGACAATAGCCACCAGAAGCCCGGTACCGATGTAGATCAGGGCGATCTTCCAACCGAACATACCCCAGAGCATGATCAGGGCCACCTCATTCACCATGGGGGATGAAATCAGAAAAGAGAAGGTCACTCCAAGCGGCACGCCGGCCTCAACGAAGCCGATAAAAAGCGGCACTGCAGAACAGGAGCAGAACGGCGTGACAATTCCCAGCAGGGCAGCCATGATGTTGCCGACATATTCACGATTATGGGAAAGAATCCGCTTGGTACGCTCCGGCGGAAAGGATGAGCGGATAATGGCTACTACGAAGATGATAGTACAGAGCAGCAGAAAGATCTTGATGGTATCGTAGATAAAAAAGTTGAGGGCCTCGCCACCATGACTGCCCGGCGCAAGCCCCAGCAGGCTGAACGTAACGTAATCGGCAAACTGCTTGATCATCCAAGACTCCAGTATTGTATAGTAATCAGAAAGAATATATGACTAAACAATCATATACTCTTTCTGATCACAGGAGTCAAGCTGTCAAAACTGTACGCCCACTGACACAACCGGGAAAGGGGTTCCGGGCTCTGCCAGTGCCAGCAGGCGTACAACCGGTTACAACCTACTTCTTCCTGGTAGCAAACCGGCCTCCGCCGGTCAACATCGGGTCACCTTTGTAGCCCAGTGCCTTCCAGTCCATCCGCTTGCTGCCCATATGGCAATCGCCGCACTGCAGTGCATCCTCCTTGGGAGCAACCTGGTGCTGGGCCGAGATATAGGAAATCGTCTTCACAAACTGATATTTGCCGCTGTACGGCAGGCCTTCATCCTGAGCACCGTCTTTCAGCGCCTTATCCCAGTTATAATGCACCCACAGAGATTGGTACTGCTGGAAGGTATTCAGGTATTTATGCACACTGTCCATCGGCTGGTCACCGGTATGGGTTTTGTAGGGATAGATCTTGGCAGTCTTGTCCTTGATGCTGCCAATCGGACCGGTCATGGTCAGCACCTTGGAGGGATCCTTGATCTTATCACCCACCATGTAACGCTCAATCTGACCGTTGTACCAGGCATAGGTCGGCATGAAGTTCTTGTTCCAGGTAAAGGAGCCTTTACGTTTCTGGAAGGTTTCCTGGTCAAACTGTTCTTCCGGCTCAATATTTTTACCCACATCAGACCACTTCCAGGAGGTCTTGGTGGCCTGACCGCGTGAAATCATCGGGATATGGCAGGTCTGACAGGCCACCGAGGCAGCATGGGCATCCAGGATCACCTTGTTCTTGGAGGTCTTGTGCGGTGCCTTGGCGCCGTTGTGACAATCGGTGCAGTTCACCCGTGCATCATAGTGGGCCATCTGACTGGAAGCACCGGAAATTTTGTGGTCTTTGGCCTTGTGGCAGTCAACACAGAGCAATCCGGCGCCGCCTTTTTCTTTCTTGGCCATATGGACGTCCAGCTTTCGATCAGCTGCTTCCAAGGTTGAATCAAGTCCGGCATGCTTGACCGAGTCACCGCCACCGCCGTAAAAGTGACAGAAACCGCAGTTTTTCATGGTCGGCTTCTGGCCAACGCTCCTGGCTGCTTCCGTCAAATTCACTTTGCCAGTTGTAATCCCCTTCATGTCCACTTCACAGCCAACCGCTGAACGATCGTAACTTTTGGCAGCATGACAGACCAGACAGTCGATCTTGCTCTTATCGTTGTGATCGAATTTGTTGCGGTTCCAGCCGTAGCCGGCATGACATTTAAGGCAGGATTCACGGGGTAGACCATCTTTGCCAGCAAAGATGGTGGTGCAGTAGTTGTTGGTCATATTGGTCTTGCCGTAAAGCTTACCGCTCTTTTCAAGACCTTTAACATGGTTGGGTACCCCTTTAAGATTCCAGTGCTGGGTCTTGATGAAGTCACTGGCCTGCTTGTCATGGCACTCAAGACATTTTTGGGTCACCGAGGAACCATCCTTAAACTGACCATCAATGAAATCCTTGTGATCAGTTGCTGCCAAAGCGCTGCCGGATAGACAAAACAAAAAACCAACCAGCACGAGAAACGGGCGATACATCATGATTGCATCCTCCTTTGGTTAGGGTACGAAAGATTACAGCACCTTTTCAGCCATCACAAACAACCTCTGAAACCCGGAGCACAACTACAGATTAATTCATGCAAATATATGAATTTATTATTAATAAACTTTAATTTGAATTTACCAACTTAATTGCGGGTGGACAAGCAAAATCGGAGATTCTGCCGAAACAGGGGTTTGGAGACGACATAAAGGAAGGACTGCAGACTGCACGTGCTCAGGCTACCAATACCGCTAAGCAGCTGTTCAACCACGCTGATGTTCCCTGTTGAACAAGCTGCCGTTTCCAGATCAAAATATGAAGGTTCAGACGCTTACAACTGCCGACGGTTCAGGGCTGCCTCAATCCCCCGCCTCAGCAGTTCCGGCGACAGCTCCTCAAAGGTCTCGCCATCACACTGCACCGTACGGCAGCTGGTTTCAGAACCAGTCAGGCAGCTGCAGCTTTTGCAATCAGACGTTCCGGTTGTTGCTGCCAGCAGCTCCTCCAATGGCACACCATTAATCAGCACCAGGTTTGACTCAGAGATTCTGCTTTCATCAAGTAGCGTCTCCTGCAGATCAACATTCACGCCTTGTCTGGCATATTCTGCCATAACCAGCTGCAGATTGGCGCCTGTATCTCCGCAGCGATCACAGGTCAGACCGCCCTTATCATAGTGGCGCCACTCCAGCACCACATCAGCAATCCTTATCCTGGGCA
>DAIQQT010000203.1:0-5454 GCA_036786685.1 Trichlorobacter sp. | reverse complement strand
GTCACGCTCGACCGCGCTTTGTGAGTCCATTTGAATTTTGTGCAGTTGCTGAAAGAATGAAATTTTTACATGATTACGAGGTGTTGCATGTTTGGTGCTGAGTTTGACGACATAACCCGTCCGCTGGTGATGAAAATAGTGGGTGTTGATCCTGCCTGCCGCAGCTGTGGTGCCGAACTGTCCGAAAAGGTGCAGGCCAGTTTCATGGCTGGCAAGCGGGTACAGTGTGGCGCTTGCGGGTGGTACGGCAACTGGCGTTTTGGCACTGTGCTGGATGCTTCACGCCTCAGTAACATTCAATTCCTTGCTTTGTTCTTTCGCTACACCGTGCCTGGTGATGCCCCAGCCATAGCAAAGCACCTGGGCATTGCCGATCCTGGTACCGTGCGTGATTGGCGTGATCGTATCCTTTCCGCAATGGGGGCCAAGTGAGCCCTGCCACCGTAACTGATATCGCCATCATCAGGGCTATGGCAGAGGAACGCATTGCCTTTGAGGAAGAAACCTTCGGCGGTGATCCTCCTGCTGGTGGTGATGGTGGAACTGTCAACAGCAAACTGGTGGCAGCATGCCTGCACCAGAACGAGCGTGGTGACGGACTGCTCTTCAGCCGGATGCACCGTGGCAAGTTCCTGTACGTCAAGCGGACCGGTAACTGGATGGTCTGGAACGGCGTACACTGGCAGATAGACACCCGCAACCTGGCCATGCAAGCAGTAGAAGAAGTAGCTGCCCGGTATGATCTTGAGCGTAAGGCATACGATGAACAGATCAAAGACTGCCCAGCCGAGAAAAAAGACGAACTTCAGCGGTTGCTGGCAACTAAAAAGCTCTATACCCGTAGGGTAGAACGTCTGCGGTCCTGCAAGGGCGCTGCAAACTGCTTAACCTTTGCCCACCAGATCGGCATTGATTCACTGGCCATAGTAGGTGATGAGATAGACCAGAAACCATGGCTGCTGCCCTGCAAAAACGGAGTAGTAGATCTCCAGACCGGCCTGCTGCAACCTGGCCGACCTGATGACTACCTGGTCACCGCCATACCGGTTGAATTCCCTGATTGTAGTCACTACCTGGCCACTGGAGAAAACACCCCCTGCCCTGTCTGGGAAAAAACCCTGCTGGAGATCCACCAGGACGATCAAGACCTTACCAACTTTGTCCAGCGCTGGCTGGGGTATCAAGTAACCGGCCTGATTCGTGAGCACTACATAGGCGTCTTTGTCGGAGCCGGACGCAACGGCAAAGGCACACTCTTTGAAACCGTCAAGGCCGTCATGGGTCCGCTGGCATGGTCAATACAGCCAGACATGATACTAGAGCAGAAAAACCCCCGCAGCAGCGCCGGGCCATCTGCCGACCTGATGAGCCTCTACGGCAAGCGCCTGGTAATCGCCTCAGAAACAGACGAAGGCAAGCGGATATCCGGTGCCAGGGTAAAATGGCTCACTGGTGGAGACTCCATCAGCGCCAGATCTCCACACGACAAATTTGAAATTAACTTCAGGCCCAGCCACAAACTCAACCTTTACACCAACCACGTACCAAAGGGATTAACAAAAGACTTTGCCCTGCTACAGCGCCTGCTCTTTATCGAATATCCTTTGCGGTACGTCGATGATCCAGCAGCAGAGGCCAAGAAAGACCCGGCCAACAGCGGCATATACCGTAAAAAAGACGCCGAACTCATGGACAAGCTACGCAAAGAATACCCCGGCATACTCGCCTGGCTGGTACGCGGCTGCCTGCTATGGCAACAACAAGGCATGAACCCGCCCGAAAGCGTCCGGCGCAACGTAGCCAAACTCAAGCAGGATGAAGACATCTTTGGCCAGTGGTACGCAGACTGCTGCGAAATATCAGACAGCGGCTGGCACACCTACACCAAAGAACTCTATGGAGTCTTTGAAAAATGGTTTCACGAACACAAAGACGAATGCCAACCAAGCAAATGGGGCTGCACCAGGCAGAAAATGGGTGACTGGCTGGAGGCCAAAGGCTTCAAACGCGACAAGATCGGCGGCCAGAACGTAGCATACGGTATAAGCATCCGGCCAGAAATAACCTTTAGCTGATAAAACAGCATGTTACATGATGATCTTTCAAGCACTGGAATAGTACCAAAGAGGGGGCCGGGGTGGTTTTATATACAAGCCTCCTGTGGATAAACAAGATAAAAGATAAAATTTTCACCCCTGATTTTATCTTGCAATTTTATCTAAGCCAGTAAAAACGCAAAGTTAGAGCAGATTTCAAGATAAAAGATAAAACTCCTGCAAACTTCGCGCGAGAAAACATAAAAGGCCGATTGGTTTGTTTTTGAAATAGTTAGTTTCTATATAATTTTATCTTTTATCTTGGAAAGCGGTATTAAATAAGCGGAATCATTCAGCAAGATAAAATAGCAAGATAAAATCAGTGCATTTTATTTTGTCTTTTATCTTGGAAAGAAAACAAATGACCATCCTTGACCTGATCCAAAACGAAATGAAGCGAGTCGGAGCAAAAGACGGTGGCGAATACCACGGCCCATGCCCGCTTTGTGGCGGCACTGATCGCTTTCATGTCTGGCCGGGTCAAGGTGAACATGGCACATGGTGGTGCCGTGGCTGCAACAAAGGCGGAGACGCTATCCAATACCTTCGTGAAGTAGACGGTATGGGCTACAAGCAGGCATGTGCAAGGCTGGGTGTAGACGCAAAAGAGCAAGATCCCTACACCGTGCCACCCGTCAAGCCGGTTTCAACCTTTACCCCTGCCGTAATTATGGCTCCGGCAGAAAAATGGGCTGAAAAAGCCGGAAACTTTGTCGCCCACTGCCACCAGGCGCTGCTTGACAACCCGGTAAAGCGTGCCTGGCTGGCAGAACGTGGAATAAACCAGAAAACAGCTGAAAAGTATCAACTGGGATGGAATGAAAAAGACTTCTGGCGCGAACGTTCAGCCTGGGGCCTGCCAGAAGAACTGAAACCAGATGGCAAACCAAAAAAACTATGGATACCTGCCGGACTGGTCATCCCCTGGCAGATGGATGGATCAGTACACCGCCTGCGGATCAGGCGTGATGAAGGAGAGCCCCGTTATTATGTCGTGCCAGGCTCTGGCCGCAGCCCCTTAATCAGCCGCAGTGATGCCTCTGCCTATGTCGTGGTTGAATCAGAACTTGACGCCATCCTGCTTGATGCCGTTGCCGGTGACCTGGTTGGCTGCATAGCACAAGGCAACAGCACTGCCAGGCCTGATCAGTCCACCTGGCAACCATTACAACAGGCCCTGCAGGTACTAGTATCACTTGATACCGATGATGCCGGGGCAAAAGCCAGTATCTGGTGGAAACAACAACTGCAAAACGTAAAGCGCTGGCCCGTAGTCGGCGGCAAAGATCCCGGCGATGCCTTTAGGGCCGGAATAGACCTGCGGGTGTGGATTCAGGCCGGTCTGCCGCCATCCATGCAGCTGCAACAGCAAAACGCACCGGAATGCACCACAAACACAGCTGAAACGCACCAGGTAACCGTTGCCCAGATCGGAAACCACCAGATCCACATAACCGATCATCAACCAACCTGGCAGGGGCTAATGGC
Source organism: Trichlorobacter sp. (assembly GCA_036786685.1). Taxonomy (GTDB): domain Bacteria; phylum Desulfobacterota; class Desulfuromonadia; order Geobacterales; family Pseudopelobacteraceae; genus Trichlorobacter. The sequence goes on along the minus strand of DAIQQT010000203.1, from coordinate 1,870 downwards.
AGAAGGCAAAACAGCATACAGCAACCACGAACTACAGCGGCTGGCCAAAGCAGTGGAACTGGCAGAAGAACATGCAGACCATGCAAAAGATCTGATTCTATCTGCAAAAGAAATTTTTGGCGGATACATACTTAAAACGGAGGCTCTATGAAAGCAACAGACCTTATCAGCAGACTCCAGCACCTGGTAAAGCAGTACGGAGATCAAACCGTTTATCTGGTGCCCAAGCAAGACGTTATGGACATACTGCCAGAACATGGCTGGCGCGATATGCGGGCGCACAAAAGCGTGGTCAGGCTTGATGAAGTAGGCTTTGACCCAGCCGGAACAGACAAGCGGATCACCTGCAATCTCTACGGTGGCTGGCCCACTGTGCCCAAACAGGGCGATTGCAGCAAACTTCTTGAGCTTTTGCGCTACCTCTGCAGCAATGAAGTCCAGGCAGATGCCGTATTCGATTGGGTAATCAAGTGGCTGGCGTTCCCTATCCAGCACCCGGGCGCAAAAATGCAGACCGCCCTGGTCTTCCACGGCCCGCAAGGTACCGGCAAAAACCTCTTTTTTGAATCAATCATGGCGATTTACGGCGAATATGGCCGGATAGTTGATCAGGCCGCCATTGAAGATAAATTCAATGACTGGGCCAGCAAGAAACTGTTCCTGATTGCTGATGAAGTGGTGGCCAGAACAGAACTCTACCACGTCAAAAACAAGCTCAAGAGCTTTGTCACTGGCGAGTGGATCCGGATCAACCCCAAAAACGTAAGCGCCCACGACGAAAAGAACCACGTCAACCTGGTATTCCTCTCAAACGAAAGTACACCGCTTGTCCTGGAGCATGATGATCGGCGCTACATGGTCATTCACACGCCAGAAAAGCTGCCCGAAGAATTCTACACCAGCGTCCAGGCAGAGTTGGACAACGGCGGCATAGCAGCCCTGCACCACCACCTGAAAACCCTTGATTTAACCGGCTTTAACCTCTTCACTAAGCCGCTGCCGGTTTAGTGCCTAACGAAACCGGATAACCGGCTTGCGGTAAATGAAATGACTAAGACACCTAAATTACACAGAAAGGAAACGCTGGAAATTGAGCGGAGAGTAAGCAAGTCCGCGTTAATTAAGGCGTTAGGGGCTGTGCCGTGACACACTTGACCGTAATACCCAACGATTATTTGCCCCAATTTGAAAAGAAACTGTTCCGGTTTCCGCGTAGCAAAAAACGCAGGATAAAAAATAAATGGCAAAAACGGGAGTATTCTTGGCGTCTTACTATTCCATATGTGATTACAGGGACACGACTGTATATACACCCTGCCAATATTACCCTGCTAAAATTAGGTAGCCTCTAACGCTTGAGCGTCACCGTCACGGCTTCATCGTGTACGGTGGACAGCGTTGGTTATGTCACGTAGGAGGTTTGAAAGGTGAAATTACTCGATTTATTTTGTTGTGGCGGTGGTGCTGGCATGGGATACCACCGCGCAGGTTTTGACGTTACAGGCGTTGATATCGCTCATCAACCGCGATACCCATTCCAGTTTATTCAAGGGGATGCTCTGGAATACCTTGCGGCGCATGGGCATGAATTTGACGCAATCCATGCAAGTCCGCCCTGCCAAGGGTACAGCCACCTAACGCCGGAAGCGAGCAAGGGCAACCACGAAAAACTGATACCGGCTGTTCGGGAACTCTGCCAGAAAACAGGCAAGCCGTACTGTATTGAAAACGTGGCGGGAGCAAGGAGAGAACTGGAAACACCTGTAATGCTCTGCGGTTCAATGTTTGGATTGAGGACACAGCGGCACAGGTTCTTTGAGGTAAACTTTCCGCTGGAAGCACCGGCAAAATGTGACCACTCGGAAATTCC
>DAIQQT010000202.1:0-5522 GCA_036786685.1 Trichlorobacter sp. | reverse complement strand
ATTTTTCAGCCTGGATGATCGCCTCACGTTTCTGGTGCGACTCAATCAGGCCCTGGACATCATCATATTTGAAGTCAATATCGTCGGTGTGGTCTTTAATTTTAGCCAGCAGCGCCTGGGCATCGTTACGATCCCGTTCTGCCATGAAGGCGAGCACCTCACCGTTTAGCTGGTAGATGTCAGATTTGAGCAGGGCGATTTTTTCCAGGGCATCTTTGCTGTTGCGGATGGTTTTGTAGTTGCTGCCATTGATCCTGACCTCATTCAGCAGCAGGGCGCCCAGCAGCACCACAATCAGGATAGCCGTGAAGGAAACCAGTGATAACAGGAACATTCTGGTGCGTAGTTTCAAGCCAGAGCAGGTTGTGCCGGGGGTGCTATCGTCCACGGAGAGCAGTTCCTTTCGGGGGTGCTGGTACCTTAAAAATTCGTGGAACTATAGCAGAGCTGTGCAGAACAGGGCAAGTGAAAAGGGGGGAGTCAGGGCGGAGCAAGGAACCCTTTGCAATGCCTGTATAACTGCATCAGGACGGTATGTTACCGGAATGGGGGGGCCTGATGATCAAACGGGGTGGGATCTGCTGCTGCCGCAGTTCAGATGCGATGACAGCAGATCCCCAAAGTCATAAAGCGGTATGAAATTTAAAGCGTTTTACTGAATGCTGCTGCTCTTTTCGTTCAAGGCGACTTTTTCTTTGGTTTGATCAAGTTCTTCGAGCAGTGCCTGACGAATCGTGCGCAGTTTTTTCAGATAGGCATCGGCTTGAGGGCCGACACCGCAGTAAAACTTCTTGGCACGGTCCATGTTGCCATCAGCAACATCCAGTTTGCTGAGCAGAGTTCGTACCGCTGCCTCTGCACATTTTTCATCATTACGCATTTCTTCAGGGGTGTAGCCGTGACTGCGGGCCTGCTTGGGCATCAGTTGCCAGACGCCAATGGCGCCTTTGGTAGATGTTGCTTTGGAAGAAAGGCTATGCCCCCCGGTCTCGGCCAGGGCTATTTCAGCTAGGTCAAGGGGTGAAAAGGGGGTGCCCAGAGTTTTGAAGTAGCAAAGGGCGGCCAGGTTGCGGGCTCGTTCCGGGGTGGTCTGACGGGCAAAGGCCAGCTCAATGACCGGCACCTGTCGTTTGCGTTCTTCCAGTGATATGCCCTTTTCCATGACGATACGAATCTCTTTTTCCAGTGAGGTTTCGGAAAGGTCGCGGTCAAGTGAGGCGTGGGAGGAGGCTGGTTGGGGTTCCTTGCTGCAGGCCATAAACAGAACTGGCATCCAAAACAGGGCTAGACCGGCGGTTAAACATACGATTTTTTTGATGATAGTTTGTTTTTTCATAGAGTTGATAGGGGAAGACTGGACGGGTGGTGCCGGACAGGCAACCAGGGCCGGAAGTGATGGGAGGATTTGTCCGGCAAGCTCCTTTCGTGCTGAAATTACCGGTAAAATTTAGATACCGGGTTGAAAAACGACAAAAGTCCCGCTTTTGACGCGAGACTTTAAGCTGAACCGTTAGGTTTAATTGTGCCAACTGTGTAGCAAAACTAGTGCTGGTTGTCAAACAAAAACAGAATAAAGCAAACGATTACAGGTTGTTAGTTTGTTGCCAAATCCTTCAGGGTGATGTTTGCCAGGATACCGCGTACCTTTTGCTGGACCTGATGCCAGACCGGATGGACGGTACAGGAAACATCACGCTCGCACTCACCTGCCTTCAGCACACAGCGGTTGGGGAGGATCGGACCTTCTACCGCTTCTACCACTTGCAGCAGGGTGATCTCTTCCGGTGGACCAGCCAGCAGGAAGCCGCCGCCAGTGCCCCGGAATGACTTGACAATACCGGTCTTGCTGAATTGCTGGAATATCTTTGCCAGAAAGGTCTGGGGTACATCCACCGCTGCCGCAATTTCGCTCAGCAGCGAAATTTTGTTGGGGGGCTGGCTGGCTAGATACACAATGCCGCGTATAGCGTAATCACCCTTACGGGTCAGTTCCATCATGGGAGGCTCCTAAAAGGACTTTGATGATCCCTTTATACCGTGGTGGCAAAAGACTTGTCAAGTCCTGTTGCCAGCCCGTCATGGTCTTGTTGTGGCTATACCGTATCAGGTTCCGGCTCAGCCGGGGTAACAACCTTTTTCTTGCCGAAGAATAAAGCCACCCAGACGCTGACCTCATACATCAGGTAGAGCGGGATCATGATCACAAACATGGTCACCAGATCTGAGTGGAAGGCAGCAACAATTGAACTGGCCAGTAGTGCATATTTACGTTTGGGGGCCAGGAACTGATAGGAGACAATGCCAAAGCGTGACAGTAACAGAGTGATAATAGGCAGTTCGGCGATCAGGCCGAACAGCAGGATCAGCCGCAGGCAGAAATCAACATAGGCCGAAAGTGACAGCCAGCTGCGTAGCCCTTCGGTTTCGTAGGAAAGTGAAAAGTTGATGATAAAGGGCCAGATGGTGGTCAGGAAAAACATCGCTCCGATACAGAAGGCAACCGTGGCCACGGTGATAAAGGGGACCACCAGCCTACGCTCCTTGCGGGTCAGGCCGGGGGCGATAAAGGCCCAGAGCTGGTGAAAGACAATCGGCAGTACCAGTACAAAGCCGGCAATTACGGATATCTTGCATTGAATAAAGAACGGCTCAAGTGGCGCAGTGTAGTTGAGGGCATGCTGCTTCTTGGGCTTGTTTAACTCTTTTTCGAGGTTCGCCCGACCGTAGATGGCCGGATAGTGTTCCTTTAAATAGAGGTAGCCCTTCTGTTTTGCCGTATCCAGATAGGTGGTGCCGGTTAACGGCTTTTCCATGAAAACCAGGATTTCATCGGCCAGATTCCAGGCAAAGCCCATGCCGATGATTACCGCAACAACAATAATGATCAAACGTTTGCGTAGTTCTACCAGGTGTTCGATAAAGGGGAGTACCTTGGATGGTTGTTCAGACATGACTGCTCCTGTAATTACAATTTCAGCTCAAGGCCCTATCTTGGTTGGCTCGTCATTGGCTCCTCAATGTGCTGCGAGTACGCCTGCGTCGCCAATTCCATCGCCGCCTTGCTATCATCCTTGATCTGGAGTCGGAATAAGTAAATGATTGGGCAACGCTAACACATGCCCTGTAAAGGTGCAACTAGCGCCGCCGGTTTCCGTTCGGCGCACCTTTCAGAACCGGACGTTTGCCCCTGATCGGTATGCGGGGATACTCTTCTGCGGCAGAGGGCTGTGCTGCTGCCGGATCCCGACGGACAGCGGTATGACTTTCCAGCACAAACTCAATCCTGCGGGCTTGGGGATTGACCGCCACCACCCGTACCCGGGCCGGATCACCGATCCGCAGAACGCGCCCGCTTCGCCGTCCGACCAGACTGTGATTCTGCTCGTCAAAGGAGTAGAGGTCGTCTGACAGGGTGGAAAGGTGTACCAGGCCTTCCACAAAGACCTCGGACAGTTCAACAAAACAGCCGAATCCGGTCACTCCGGCAATGAATCCATCAAACTCCTGTCCGATCCTGCTCTGCATGAACTGCAGTTTTTTCAGCTCGACAATATCCCGCTCAGCCTCCATGGCCACCCGTTCACGGGTGCTGGTATGCTCGGCAGCCTCGGAAAGGGTGCTGCTGATCCGCTCCAGCTCGCGCTGCCCCTTTTTGTCCAGTGTTCCTGCCTTACGATCCAGAGCCAGTTTCAGCAGGCGATGGACAATCAGGTCAGGGTAGCGCCGGATCGGCGAGGTGAAATGGGTGTAGCAACTGGAGGCAAGACCAAAATGTTTCAGATTTTCTGCAGCATAGCGGGCCTGTTTCATGCAGCGCAGCAGGCCGTAGTTGACCAGCCGTTCTTCCGGCTTACCTTCGGCATCGGTGATCAGTTGTTGCATGGCAGATGGTTCTACCTGCTCCCCCTTCATCTCCAGGGTAAAGCCAAAGGGCAGGATAAAATCACGGAAGGCGGCCAGTTTGGTTGGGTCAGGCGGTTCATGGACCCGGTAGATGAAAGCCATATCCTGTTCTGTTACAAAGCGGGCCACCGCCTCGTTGGCAGCCAGCATGAATTCCTCGATCAGCTGGTGGGCCAGGTTGCGCTCGCTTTTGATGATCGCTTCGGTCTGTCCGGTCAGGCCAAGGATGATCTCCGGTTCCGGCAGATCAAAGTCAATACTGCCCCGCTGTTTGCGCATCGCCTGCAGAATCAGGGCCAGCTCCTTCATCTGCAACAGCATCGGAGCCAGGGCGCGATCTTCCTCAAGTGCTTTTTCATCGCCATCGATAATGACCTGCTTGACCTTGGTGTAGGTCAGGCGGGCATCGCTCTTGATCACACTGGGGTAAAAACTGGATTCCAGCATCTTGCCCTGCTGGTCAAAGAGCATCTCGGCGGTCATAGTCAGGCGGTCAAGGTGGGGATTGAGGGAGCAGATCCCGTTTGAGAGCCGTTCCGGCAGCATCGGGATGCAGCGATCCGGGAAATAGACCGAGGTGCCCCGTAGATATGCCTCTTTATCAAGCAGGCTGCCTGGTTTGATGTAGTGCGAGACATCGGCAATGGAGACCCACAGCCGGAAATTCCGGCCTTCCGAACGGATGGCAACCGCATCATCAAAGTCCTTGGCTGTTTCACCGTCAATGGTGACCGTGGACAGCTTGCGCAGGTCCACCCGGTCCTTCAGATCATCTTTACTGACCTGGTCAGGTGCAGCCTGTGCCTCTGCCAGGACTTCCGGTTCAAAGGTGTGGGGCAGGGCAAATTTGCGGATAACGGTCTGTACCTCAACATCGGGATCATCGGGCCAGCCCAGGATCTCAACCACCTTGCCCTCTGGCGGGCGGCCTCCCACCGGCCAGGAGGTTACCTCGATCACCACCTGCTGTCCATCAACCGCGCCGTTGACCGCATTGCCCGGTATGGTAAAAAAAGTACCGATCCGTAGCTCTTCAGGAACCAGCGTGGCACCACGTTTGCTCTGCTGCAGGCGTCCCACGATCCGGCTGTTGGCCCGTTCCAAAATCGCAACCACTCGTCCTTCCAGTTTACCACGCTGGGAGCGGCTTTTTTCTGCCCTGACCGATACCTTGTCACCATGCAGGGCATTATTAATGTTCTTGCCAGGAATAAAGATATCTTCACCACCGCTCTCCGGTTTTACAAAGCCATAGCCGTCACGGTGGATTGAGATACTGCCCTGTACGGTACCGCTGTTGTCTGCTCCTGGCAGGGTATAGCGATTTCCGCGCAAGCGGAGAACCTCTCCATTGCGTACCAGGTCATCCACCAGCCGTTTCAGTTCGTTTTTGATATGACGGCCACCAAAGGCGCGGAGTAATGAAGCAAAGTGCAGTGCCTCAGGCTCTTCATTCAAGAGATTCAGAATTTCTTTTTTATGCAGGAGCATCGCTGGAACCATTCCTTTGCCGTGGTTAGTTAAACAGGAAAAGGGGTTAGCTTAATAGCTAACCCCTTGCTTTTTTGGAGGCGACGAGCGGATTTGAACCGCTGAATAAAGGTTTTGCAGACCTCTGC
>DAIQQT010000201.1:0-5547 GCA_036786685.1 Trichlorobacter sp. | reverse complement strand
AGCGCGAGATCCTGACCATGATTCTGCAGGGGGTCGGCTACGACACTGCAGAAGCCTCAGGCGTGCCGGAGGCACTGGCCTTGCTGGGCAAGCGGGAGTTTGATCTTGTTCTGACTGACCTGAAGATGCAGGGCCAGAGCGGTCTGGATCTGCTGGAGCAGGTTATGGCGGATGATCCCCAGCAGTGCGTTATTATGATGACCGCCCATGGTACCGTGGATTCTGCAGTCGGGGCCATGAAGCGGGGCGCCTTTGACTATCTGGAAAAGCCGCTGGAGCGGGAAAACCTGCTTTTGACCCTGAAGCGGGCCTTTGAACGGATTACCCTGGTGCGGGAGAACCGGGTGCTGCAGAAACGGGTCGCCGAGATAGAACGGATCTCTTCCATCATTGGCGAGCATCCCAAAATGAAAGAGGTGTATCGGATTGTTACCAAGATTGCCGCCACTTCATCCACCGTACTGGTCTACGGTGAATCAGGCACCGGCAAGGAACTGGTGGCGCGGGCCGTTCATGACCGTTCCCCCCGAAAAGATCAGCCTTTTATGGCCATTAACTGTGCCGCCATTCCGGAAACCCTGATTGAAAGTGAGCTGTTTGGCCATGAAAAAGGCAGCTTCACCGGTGCCAATGCCCGTGAGATAGGTATTCTGGAAGCAGCTAACGGCGGCACCGTCTTTCTGGACGAAATTGGTGAGATGAATGTCTCCATGCAGGCCAAACTGCTGCGGGCCATACAGGAAAAAGAGATCCGTCGGGTAGGGGGCAAGATCAACCTGCCGCTGGATGTACGGATTATCTCTGCCACCAACCGTGACCTGGAACAGGAGATAAAAAAGGGAACCTTCCGTGAAGACCTCTACTACCGCCTGAATGTAATTCGGATCAGCCTGCCGCCACTGCGGGAACGGGGCAGTGATATTGCTACCCTGGCACACTTCTTTGTGGCAAAATACCGTGAAGCTTCGGGAATCGCCGTGGAAGGGATTTCCAAACCGGCCCTGAAACAACTGATGAACTACACCTGGCCCGGCAACGTACGCCAGCTGGAGTCGGTGATTGAACGGGCCGTTCTGATGGCCGAAGGCAGCATTATCCAGCCGGAAGATCTGCCAAGTGAGATCAGTGCGGTTGCTGCATCAGCAGGCGGTTTTGTTCCATTTGAGCTGCCACCGGACGGCATTAACTTCGAAGAGATGGAAAAAGCCTTGATCCTGAAGGCCATGGAACGGGCAGACTGGGTGATCGGCAAGGCGGCACCGATTCTGGGGCTTTCCTATAAAACATTGCAGTACCGGATCGATAAGCATGGGATTGAGAAGCCGGAAAAACGGGGAAAGTAGGCCTCAACCTATCGGCCTATTCTACCGAAAAGAATACTGCACCCTATCGGAAGGAGGGGACAGCCATGAGTTCACTCTTTGACCAATCATCAGACGCTATTTTCGCCGGAGCTTTGGCTGCCCAGTCACAGCGGGCAAATCTGGCCAACTACGCAATCCAGCAGGCTGCGCGCTACCTGCAGAGTGATAACCAGGACGCTGCCTTAAAGGAGTTCAAGAAGGCACTGGCCTTTGACAGTGAGAACTATACGGCTCACCAGTACATTGGCAATATCTATCTTTCCCAAGGTAAGACGAAAGAGGCGATCAAGGAGTTTAAGGAAAACGTTCGTCTCCAGCCGCTCTCGGTAAACTCGCTGGTTGATCTTGGTAACGCCTATATTCAGGATAAAAACTACAAAGAAGCGGAGGTAAACCTCAAGAAAGCGGCGAGGATGGATCCTCTGAACCCGGTTCCAGACTACACCCTGGGGCACTTGTACCTGAATACTGATCGCCTGAATGAGGCAGAGGCTCAGTTTAAAAAGGCGCAAAAGGTTTCCCCGCGTGATGGCAACGTCTACTACAGTCTGGGCATGCTCTACAATAAGCAAGGCAAGTATGAAGATGCAGCTACAAACCTGGAAAAATCACTTGCACTCAAAAAGGATTTTCCAAGTGCAAATTATGAACTTGGAGTTGCTTATAACGGCATGGGGGAAACAGAAAAAGCTCAGGCACAATTAAGCCTTTTGAATAGTTCTGATTATAGCTTGGCTCAAGATCTAAAATATGTGATTAACAAGCCCAAGATAGTATCCATGGATACCTCAAAAAGCGGTGGTTTCGTTGAGTTGCTGGGGGCTGGTACGCCTCTCTGGGCTCTGGACCCAGCGTTGCTTGCACCGGATAGTTCCAAGGAGTTTTCAATTACCTTTACCTTCTCTGAAAAAATGGATATCTCTTCGGTGAGTAATCCGACCAACTGGTCCATTAGCCGCGCAAAAGGTGGAGTGGCAGGCTATTATAATAACACCATGCCGGTTACCTCTAAGGAAGCTTCCATCCCAAGGTTTCCGCTTTCGGTTACCTACAATGATCTCACCAATGAAGCGACTATAAAGTTTCGTCTGAGCCAGAATTCAGATGGTACAGCTACTATTGACCCTTCACATCTGGTTTTCTCATTCAAGGGGAAAGACGCCTCAGGGCGGACTATGGACAGTTCCGGGGATGAAATAAACGGGTATGCGCAAAAGGCATTTTGATAAAGATATAAGGAGAGGCATGTGAACAGTATCATGGTTTCTGAATCAGCATCGCACGATGAAGGGGCGCTCTATGACCGCCTTTCCGCATCAGTCCAAGGTCTATCCCGGCAGGAAGCGATTTCAAAGGTTAAAGAGTTTTTGGCAACATTTCCCTCCTTTGCCTTGGCGCACAATGACCTTGGCGTGCTGTACCATCAGTCCGGTAACCCCACATTAGCCTTGGCCCACTATGAAAAGGCAGCCAGACTTCAGCCAGACAATAGCCTGCTGAAGAAAAACCTGGCTGATTTTTCCGCGGTTGAACTTGGTTGGGTGGAAGATGCCATTGATATCTACCTGGAGGTTGTCAAGCGTAATCCCCGTGATACAGAGGCATTGATTGCATTAGGCCAACTGGGAGCAGCAATGGCCGGTTCAAGGAGTCTGGATGTCCCCGTAGCACATGCTCAGGTTGAGATGGCAGTAACAGGCTTTTCAGCCCCTCCGGTGCCACCCGTAAAGAGTACTGAAGAGCTGTACCAGGAGGCTCAACAGCTTGTCAGCCAGGGAGACATTGCTGCTGCCCGTAATCAGCTGGAACTGCTGGCAGCACGCTATCCCGAAAATGCACTGTATCAGAATGATCTCGGTGTTGTCTGCTACAGCTCGGGAGATTGTTCGGCAGCACAAAGATATTATGAAGAGGCACACAGGCTGCAGCCTGACAATAGCATTTTCGCAAGGAATTTAGCTGATCTGTATTTTGCTGAATTAAATATGATTGATCAGGCGATACAAATCTATCTGGAGTTGCTGAAAAAACAGCCTCGGGATATTGAAACGCTCATAAATCTTGGGCATATCTGTACCGCAGTAGGGCGCAGTGATGAATCAAAATCCTTTTACCGTCGGGCGCTTGAGATAGAACCGTGGAATTCGGATGCACGTCAGGCACTGGCCAGTCAAGCCCCGGCTCCTATACAGCAACAAACTGTCGTTTCGGTTCCCGCTAAATCGACGGAAGAACTGGTGGTTGAGGCTCAGCAGCTTGCCCAGCAAGGGCAGGCTGCTGAGGCACGTACACTGCTTGAGCAGGCAATTGCTCAAAATCCGCATTTGGCTATTGCCCATAATGATCTTGGTGTAGTGGCCTATAGCCTGGGGGATGTTGCCGCTGCACAGGCGGCCTATGAACAGGCCGTTAAGCTGGATCCCGCTAATAGCAACTTCAGTAAAAATCTGGCTGATCTCTATTTTGTAGCCGTTGGCCGACCCGATGACGCCATTCAGATGTATCTTGATTTGTTCCGTAAAAATCCCCGTGATATCGAACTTCTGACTGCCTTGGGCCAGATCTGTCAGGCTGTTGGCCGACCTGATGAATCGAAAACTTTTTACCGACGGGCCTTGGAGATTGAGCCGTGGAACCGTGAACTGCGTGAGGCGCTAACGAGAATGTAGCACGCAACGTAGCAGTGCCCCATCCTATCAACAGAAGGCACGTTCCCCATGGCCAAAACAGCGCTTATTTGCGGAGTATCAGGGCAGGATGGCAGCTATCTGGCACAGCTGCTGGTGCAAAAGGGCTATCAGGTGCATGGCACCGCCCGTGACGCTCAGGTAACCACCTTCCCGAATCTTATCATGCTGGGTATCAGGGAGCTGGTCACATGCCACTCTATGGCGCTTAATGATTTTCGCAGTGTTCTTCAGGTGCTTGCCAAGGTGCAACCTGATGAAGTTTACAATCTGGCGGGCCAGAGTTCTGTAGGTCTTTCTTTTGACCAACCGGTTGAGACACTTGAAAGTATCAGTATTGGTACCCTCAACCTGCTTGAGGTTATTCGTTTTTTAGGAGTACCTGTTAGGCTCTATAATGCTGGATCCAGTGAATGCTTCGGTAATACCGATGGTCAACCTGCCGATGAGTCAACTCCCTTTCGTCCCCGTAGTCCCTATGCCGTTGCCAAGGCCACTGCCTTCTGGGAAGTAGCCAACTACCGCGAGGCCTATAATCTTTTTGCCTGTACCGGCATCCTCTTCAACCATGAATCACCCCTGCGTCCGGAACGTTTTGTTACACAGAAGATCATTAAGGCTGCTAAACGTATCGCTGCAGGCAGCGACGAGAAATTGCATCTTGGTAATATATCCATTAGCCGCGATTGGGGCTGGGCACCAGAATATGTCGAGGCGATGTGGTTGATGCTGCAACAAGCAGAGCCGGATGACTATGTGATAGCTACGGGCGAGACCAACACCTTGGAAAATTTTGTCGCTGCAGCTTTTGCTGTGTTTAATCTGGACTGGCAGAGGCACTTGGTCAGCGACCCATTGCTGCTGCGTCCATCGGAGATTGTGGTGAGTTGCGGCAATCCTGCCAAGGCGGAGAAAAATCTGCGGTGGGCTTCAAAGTACCATATGCATGATGTTGTTAAGATGATGGTAAGCGGGGCCTAAGCAAGCAGTATAAGATGTCATGAACCATTAGTCCTGCATATCAACCACAACGCAATTAGTCGGATAGATGTCAAAAGGAGACCTGCTGTTGATGAATACGTTTGGACGAATGGCACAGCGAGATGCGTTCATAGACATCAGGAATCTTGTTGTTGATGATTCGCCGATGATAGTTGATGGTGGGGCAAACCAGGGGAGCACTATTGATCTTTTCTTGTCGCTATACAAGAAACCTAAAATTTATGCTTTTGAACCTATCCCATCACTCATAAAATATCTTCGTGAATGTTACCATGCGCAGCAAAACATAGAAATAGTTCCCTGTGCCCTTGGGGATGCCAATAGACAGGTTGAATTCAATGTTACACGCAATTTAGTTTCCTCTTCGCGATTAAAGCCTGCCGAGGTTAAAAAGCAATATCACGGTTTAAATGTACAAATCGAAGATACTATTCAAGTGCACTGCTGTCCCATAATTTGATTGAATAAAAGAAGGCTCTGAGAGCTGCTTGTGG
>DAIQQT010000200.1:0-5568 GCA_036786685.1 Trichlorobacter sp. | reverse complement strand
TCATCATGGTGGTCAGAATCTTGCCGGATGCGCCGGGGTTACGGGAAACGCCTTCTACAGCGCTCTTAACAGCCATACCTTGGCCGATACCGGTACCGAAAGCGCCGATAGCCATACCAAAACCTGCAGCCAGCATACACATTGTGAAAAAGTTCATCTCTACTACCTCCGTGTGGTGTGTGCTCCTAAATTGTATAGGAGAAAATGGATACGTATTGAATTAGTGTGCTTCTTCCAATGATCCTTGGATATAGATCATGGCCAGCAGCATGAAGACGAATGCCTGAATAAAGGAAACCAGTACACCCATCAGCATCATTGGCAGCGGTACCAGGAACGGTGCCAGAGCAAAGAAAATCATCAGAACCAGTTCGTGGCCGTTCATGTTACCGAAAAGACGCAGGGTAAGGGATACCGGACGGGAAAGATGGCCAATCAGTTCAATAAAGAACATCAGGGGGGCCAGCCACCAGATCGGTCCCAGAAAGTGCTTCAGGTAGTGAAAGCCGTGGTGCTTGATGCCGATAACGTGGGTGGCCAGAAATACTACAATGGCGCAAGCAGCTGTGGTGTTGATATTGGCAGTTGGGGGATAAAAGCCGGGGATCAGTCCGATCAGGTTTGATACCAGAATAAAGATAGCAAGGGTTGCCACCAGAGGGAAGAAGGGACGGCCATGCTCGCCCATGGTCTCAACGATCATGTTTTCAATCCCGTCAACAACCACTTCCATAAAGTTTTGGGTGCCGCTCGGTATGGTCTTCAGCGCACTGGTTGCAATCAATGACAGTGCCAGCAACAGTGCTATGACCGTCCAAGTATAGACCACTGCGTTAGCTGAAGCGTCAGAAATGTGCAGCAGGTGCTGCAGCTTTGAGCTAAGGAACTGGAGAAACAACAACGGGTGGACCATGGGTCAATCTCCTTTATAAAACGCTGAATACAGGGTTAAAGCAATAATAACTGCCACTATGACCGACAAACCAACCAGCAGGCCAATAATGGAAAAACGTCCAGAGGTCAGTACGGCATACAGAATAACTGCAGTAATACTTAGTCGAAGCAGGTAGCGTATTGCTGTGGCACCAGCTGAGGGTGCTGCGGCGGCCTGCTGCTCCAGAAGTTGACCCAGTGTCCTGCGCTGCCAGACAAAGTTGATAATGGCAATACTGCCGCCTGCCAGAACACCAAGACCTACTGAAGCCGTATAAAAAAAGAAACCGGTTGCCGTTGCAATGGCAAGCAGTACGATACTTGCCTGCAAAATACGGGCAGGCAGCCGCGCTTCGTTAATCGTTGCCACTGTTCAGATTTTTAATCTCGCGTCGAGTGATGATATAGACATTCTTAAACCCGGCCGCGATACCAATCATAAGGAAGATCCAGAAAAACCATGGTGCCGTACCCAACCAGCGATCCAGCGACAGGCCAAACCAGACGCCGATTGCAATGGCCAGTACAACTGAAATACCCATACTTGAAACGGTACCAATGTTGCGGAAAATGTCACGAAGTTCGCTCATTTCCGCCTCCGGTCAGCATGGATTGTATACAAAACCTGTCTCTCATAGCATAGAGGCGCTTGCGGTGTCAATTGTTTCGTGAGTTATGCAATGCGCTTGAAGCACTTACGGGCTGCTGCAATGGTCGTTTCAATCTCCTGCTGGGAGTGGGCTGCAGACATGAAGGCTGTTTCAAATTGGGAAGGGGCCAGATAGATCCCTTCCTCAAGCATGGCAAGAAAATAGGTGGCAAAGGCCTTGGTGTCGCAGGCAGCGGCTGTTGCCCAGTCAAAGACTTCATGGGGGGTGAAAAAGGCGCAGAACATGCTGCCGACCCTGGTTGAGTACAGAGGATAGCCCGCTTCTTTCGCTGCCAGGGCAATCCCCTCGGAAAGCATGAGGCTCTTTTCTTCCAGCTGATCATAAAAGCCGGGTTGTTGCAGCAGCTTAAGGGTTTCGATGCCGGCAGTCATGGCCAACGGGTTGCCGGACAGTGTGCCAGCCTGATAGACACCGCCGGAGGGGGAAAGCTTTTCCATGATCTCGCGCTTGCCGCCAAAGGCGCCGACAGGCAGGCCGCCACCGATGATCTTGCCCAGGGTGGTCATGTCCGGGGTGACGCCATACAGTGTTTGTGCACCGCCGTAAGCCACGCGAAAACCACACATTACCTCGTCAAAAATAAGAATGATCCCTTCGTTGGTGCAGAGTTCGCGCAGCCCTTCAAGAAAACCTGGTCGGGGGGGGACGGTGCCCATGTTGCCGGCCACCGGTTCAAGGATGATGCAGGCTACTTGGTCTTTGTTTTCAGCAATGAGTGCGGTGACTGATGCCAGGGAGTTGTATTCGGCAGTCAGGGTATGCTTGGCAAAGTCGGCAGGGACACCGGGGGAGTCAGGCACGCCAAATGTTGCGGCGCCTGATCCGGCTTTAACCAGCAGAGCGTCGGCATGGCCGTGGTAACAGCCAGAAAATTTAAGGATCTTGTCCCGGCCGGTATAGCCGCGGGCCAGGCGGATGGCGCTCATGGTCGCCTCGGTGCCGGAGCTGACCATACGGACCATCTCAATGGAGGGCACTGCATCAATCACCATTTGGGCAAGGGTGATTTCAAGCTCGGTAGGGGCACCGAAGCTGGAACCGTTTTCCATGCACAGCTTAACGGCGTCAACCACGGCAGGGTAACAGTGGCCGAGAATCATGGGGCCCCATGAGCCAACATAGTCAATGTAGCTGTTGTCGTCTTCGTCAATGATGCGACAGCCTAGAGCTTTTTTAATGAATAGCGGGTCGGCGCCAACGGATTTGAAGGCCCTGACTGGGCTATTAACGCCACCGGGAATGATTTTGCGTGCTTGGTCAAATAATGAGTGTGAGCGGGAATGGGTCATTAAGAGGCACCTCCAATTTGTGAACATAGAGCAGTTGTGCTTTTGTACCTGTTGCCAGGCTGGTTTGTCAATTTAGTTCGTTTGCTGTGGAAAATCTTGCTTGTTTTATACCTGAATGGTCCTGTATGTTCTGCAAATGCAAACAATATAAGCATCTTACGAAGTTAAGAATGATTTAATGCAGGCCAAAAAAAAAGGGAAAAAGTGCTTGACAATTTGCGGCCAAATGACATAGGTTTGCATCGTTTTGTATACAGTATACGTGTAACCGGTTGAATAGAACGGATTTGGGAGGAGAAAGACACATGCTTGGAACGTACCTGCCGATTATACTGCTGATCCTGATAGCGTTGGCCTTTGGCCTTGGTTCAGTGGTGTTTTCATCGCTAATTGGCCAAAAAAAGTACTCAAAGGTCAAGATGGCACCGTATGAGTGTGGTTGCGAACCGATCGGCACTGCTCGTGAGCGGTTTCCAATCAAGTTTTATCTGATCGCAATGTTGTTTATCCTGTTTGATATTGAAGCGGTCTTTCTCTATCCGTGGGCGATTCTGTACAAGAAGCTTGGCCTGTTCGGTCTGGTGGAGATGGGGCTGTTTATTGTGATTCTGTTTGTAGGTTATATCTATGTCTGGAAAAAAGGAGCACTGGAATGGGAGTAAATCAGCAGCTTGGTGGTAACGTTACTGTTACATCCCTTGATAAGCTGGTCAACTGGGTCAGGAAGTCCTCCATTTGGCCGATGACGTTCGGTCTGGCCTGCTGTGCCATTGAGATGATGGCAACCGGTGCCTCGCACAATGACCTTGACCGTTTTGGTATTATTTTCCGGGCATCGCCACGCCAGGCAGATTGTATCATTATTGCCGGTACGGTAACCAAGAAGATGTTGCCGGTCATTCAGACTGTGTATGAGCAGATGCCGGAGCCTAAGTGGGTTGTTGCTATGGGTGCCTGTGCCTGTTCGGGCGGCATCTTTGATACCTATAGTGTAGTGCAGGGGGTTGATGAGGCATTGCCGGTTGATGTGTATATCCCCGGCTGTCCTCCTCGTCCCGAGGCCTTGCTGTATGGTTTGATGAAGCTGCAGGATAAAATTATGCAGGAGAGTAACTCTTTTGGCTCCGTGTTTGGTCTTGGGGAGCGGGTTTCCACGGTCTGATAATCAGGCAGCTGCGAATTAACTACTACTGAAAAGGTTTCGACGCTATGGCAGACACAAATCGCGCCGTTGAAAAACTGCAAGGGAAGTTCGAGGCCTCCGTGCTGGAGGTAAAGCAGGATCGTGGTGACTGGATTGTTACGGTCAAAAAGGAGGATATCGTTGCAGTGCTTGCATTTCTGAAGCAGGAGTGCAGATTCGATATGCTGACTGACGTAACGGCCGTCGACTATCTTGGTCAGGCTGGCGACCGTTTTATGATGGTCTATCAGTTGACCTCAGTGCCGTTCAAGGACCGTGTGCGGATTAAGGCTCCGGTATCCGAGGCCGCCTGTGTGATTGATAGTGCAACACAGGTCTATGGCTCTGCCAACTGGCTTGAGCGTGAGGTGTTTGACCTGTTTGGTATCCGCTTTGACAAACATCCAGATCTGCGTCGTATTCTGATGACGCCTGACTGGGAGGGACATCCGCTGCGTAAGGATTATCCGCTGCAGGGGCCTGGGCGTGAGCCTTACAAAGGCCGTCTTTCCTGATTAGAACATTACTCACTTAACGAGCAGACGAGGCTATACATGGCTAATAATGAAATCATGACCATTAACATGGGGCCGCAGCACCCCAGTACCCACGGCGTTTTGCGCATGGTGATCGAGTTGGATGGCGAGACCATCCTCAAGATTGACCCGGATATCGGTTATCTGCACCGTGGTGTTGAGAAACTGTCGGAGCATCGTACCTACCATCAGACGTTGCCGCTGACTGACCGCTTGGACTATCTTGCTCCTATGAGCAATAACCTCGGCTACATGCTGGCAGTTGAGAAGTTGCTGGGTATTGAGGTGCCAGAGCGTGCTCAGACCATTCGTATTATCATGACGGAGTTGACCCGTCTTCAGTCTCACTTGGTCTGGTTGGCCTGTCACGCCCTTGATATCGGTGCCATGACGGTCTTCATCTATGCCTT
This sequence comes from Trichlorobacter sp., assembly GCA_036786685.1. GTDB lineage: Bacteria > Desulfobacterota > Desulfuromonadia > Geobacterales > Pseudopelobacteraceae > Trichlorobacter. Next base: position 546 of record DAIQQT010000200.1, on the reverse strand, counting down.
CCGTGAACGTGAAACCATTATGGAGACCTATGAACTGATCTCCGGCGCCCGGATGACCTCCAACTTCTTCCGTGCAGGCGGCCTGTCACAGGATGTACCTGCAGAGTTCGAGAAGAAGGTGCGTGACTTTATAACTGAAATGCCGGGTTTTATAGATACCTACGAAGGGCTGTTGACCGGCAACCCTATCTGGCGCAAGCGTACCATCGGCAACGGTGTTATCTCTGCTGAAGATGCAACCGATATTGGCATCACCGGCCCGGCTTTGCGGGGTTCCGGTGTTGATTTTGACCTACGTCGTGACATCCCGTATGCCGGCTATGAAAACTATCAGTTCCAGATTCCTACGGGCAAAAACTGCGATACCTTTGATCGTTATCAGGTGCGTCTGATTGAGATGCGCGAATCCTGCAAGATCGTTACGCAGGCCCTTGACCGTCTGCAACCCGGACCGGTTCTGGCGGATGAACCTCAGGGCTGTTATCCACCCAAGGAGTCTGTCTATAACAGTATCGAGGGACTTATTCACCACTTCAAGATTGCCAG
>DAIQQT010000199.1:0-5584 GCA_036786685.1 Trichlorobacter sp. | reverse complement strand
TTCGTTGGAATGCACCTCCAATACACCAGGGATGCCGGCTGGAGCGGCAACCACCTCGAATGGCGTACCGGGCAGGGCGATGAATTCAAGTTGCCGCACCTGACCACAGTGGTCTGTCTGCTGTTTTGCTTTAGGTGAGGCTGATTGAGCTGTGTTGAACACCGGCACCGGCTTCTTGGCAACGGCAAAACCGGACAGATCTGCTGCCGTGGCCTGTAGCGGGCCAATGCAGCAGAATAGTAGCAAGATACCAATGCGCAGGATCATGACGTTTTTTTACCTCCAAGGGCTTCAGCAACCAACTGTCTTTGCTGTGGTGTAAGACGTGGTGAGAGGGCCAGATTCTTGACCACTGAGCGTGGTAGCCGGGGCAGCAACAGGGTAAACCAGATGGCCGGTGTACGGGGATTTTTCAGAATCGCCTGCTGTAGTTCCGGGCGATGTTGCCAGCGGTTGTGACGGGCGATCTGGGAGATGGTCTCGGCAGTGGAAACAGTAGAGTTGATAAACTGGTGGAGTGCCCCCTCCTTTAAATGAGGATTGTCAAGGCAGGCAGCCACCAGCTGCGGTTGGCCCTCTTTCAGCAACGCCTCAACAATGGCTGCGGTGCCTCTGCGGGCCAGGGTAAGTTTGTTGCCCAGTGGCTGGGTTGGTATTCGTTGAATAATGGCACGCTCAGCAGCCACCCTCTGGTCCTGCGGGATGCTTGGCAGACAGCAGAGTTTAAGCAGGTCAAAGAGATAGAGCCGGGGCAGCAGTGCACTGACAATATGGGGAGGTGCCTCGGCATGTTGTGCCAGTGCAAAAAGTACTTGATAGTTACCGGCAGGTGGCTCGTGCTGCTGGTGCAGCAGGGTAAACAGATCCGGGTGCAGGCCGGTGTGGCGTAGTAAGGCCAGCAGGTGGGCTTCATCCAGAGCCGGGTTACGCAAGGCTGCCCGCAGGATGTCCGGTGAGGGACGTTCCATCAGGCTGAACAGCTCTTCCTTGCTGCCGCTCAGCGCCCGGTGTATCAAATGGAGCTCATCATGAGCTGTATCGGTGTTCTGGAGGGTCATGTCCATTCAGCCTGAATGCGGCAGTTTGCGTTACCCCGGCTTCGCTCCGGCGCCCGAAATCTGTAGCTCCAAGGCTCATTTTGCTACAGTCGATAAACTCACCCTGCGGGTTCAGACAGTATCGACTGTTTTACGCTTCTTTCGCCAAGAGCTACGACGATTTACGGGCGAGTCGCTCGCTCGGAACAACGCCAACTGCCGTTTTTAGGTTCAGTCCGGTTGCGAGTGAGGATACTGCATGGTACAACCTGCTGGAGAACTCTACACCAATTTAACCGTTCGCGCCATGGATGGAGTGCTGATGGAGCCGCTTGAAGAACAGGGCATACAGCCGGAACTACGTGGTGACCAGCTTGAGGTAGTTCTTGCGCTACTGGCCCGACAGACCGGCCTGCCACTGTTTGATGCCTATAAAGAGTCCTGCGTCAAGAGGCGCGTTGCCGCCCGGATCAGGCGCAGTGGCTGTCTGGATGTTGAACAGTATCTGCACCTTTTGCAGGAGGATGGTGGAGAACGGGAGCGGCTGCTTACTTCCCTGTCAATCCATGTCAGCCAGTTTTTCAGAAATCCTACCCTGTTTGAAGTACTCCAGACGGTTGTACTGCCAATGCTGGTACAGCGTACTGCTGATCGGCCGCTGCGGATCTGGAGTATCGGCTGTTCTGCCGGAGAAGAGCCGTATTCGCTGGCCATACTGCTTATGGAGGCATATGGTGAACAGGCTGCCCGCGAGCAGTTTAAGATTCTGGCAACGGATATCGATCGTAGGACGCTGGCTCAGGCAGAATATGCCTGTTATGAAGCAGAACCGGCGCTGCGTGCTGTCTCTGCGGCACGCAGAGAGAGATTCTTTACGGAACAGGATGGTTTCTTCATGCTTTGTCCTGCAGTGCAGCAGTTGGTTGAATTCAAACAGATGGATCTGCAGCAGGTTGCTGACTATCCTCAGTCGGATCTTGTATTGTGTCGTAACACCCTGATTTACTTTAATCGGCCAGCCCAGGAAAAAATTCTGCAGGCCGTTGCGGATATTTTGCCGCAGGATGGTATACTGGTGCTTGGTAAATCTGAAAGCATGCCGGCCCCTTTACGGGCCAGGTTTGCCACCCTTGATCCAACAGAAAGAATTTACTCTCGCAGATGAGGAGATACGTATGCGGGTACCTTTGGGATATAAATTCATCCTCGGTTTTGTTGCCGTTGTGGCAGTGGTGGCCTTTGCGCCGCCGGTGGTATCGGCACTGGGCTATTCACCTGATGTTACCCAGTTTTTGACCATTGTGGTGGCCCTGACGGTGGGGCTGATCATGGGTTGGCTCTTCTCCCGAAGATTTGCCCGTAATATCGGAATGCTAACCAGGTCTGCCCATGAGGTCAGCCTGGGGGATCTTTCCTGTGATATTCAGCTGCCTCCTACCCGTATGCCGGATGAAACCCATGAACTGACCGCTGCCATTAACCAGATGATTCAGAACCTGCGGGACCTGGTGGGGCATATCCGAGGCAGTTCGGCAAAACTGGCAGGGGCCTCCAAAGAGATTAACGGCACCGCAGTGGAGATCAGCGCTTCAACGGAAGAGGTGGCCCGTGCCATTGAGCAGATCTCCCATGGTGCCGAAACCCAGGCTGAACTGGTGGAGCGCAGCTCCCGTATCATCAAGGAAACCGCCATATCGATCGAACTGATTGCATCCAGGGCACGGGAAAGCTCCCGTTGTGCCCGTGAAACCAGCCAGACCGCCCAGCGTGGTTCTGATCTTGCCGGAGATGCCCTGTTGTTGATGAAGGATTTTTTTGAACGAATTGAGCTGCTGAGTACCCGTTTTGATCAGCTTAACAGTCGTCTGCAACGGGTGGGTAAGGTGGCTGATTTTATCGGTGAAGTTGCCCGGCAAACCAATCTGCTGGCCCTGAATGCCTCGATTGAGGCGGTGCGGGCCGGTGAGTACGGTAAAGGCTTTGCCGTGGTGGCAGATGAAGTGCGTAAACTGGCAGACAGTACCTCTCACTCTGCAGGAGAGATCACCGACCTGATCGTTACTCTGCGGGATGAGAGTCAGAAGGTACATGAAAGTCTGCTGGAAAGTTCCCGCACCATCCGTGAAGGCAAGAAGAATGTTGATATTACAGCGGGTGCCTTTGCTGAGATTATTACCAGTGTGCAGGAAACCGAGCGGCGGGCCAACAGCATTGCCGACTTGTCCCAGATGCAGCTTGAGAGCTCAGGCAAGATGGTGCATGCCGTTGATGAGATCGCCAAGGTGGCTGATGATAATGCCGCTGCCACGGAAGAGGTCTCGGCAGCTACGGAAGAACAGCTGGCTGCCATGCAGGATATGGCCCTGGCAACCAGAGAACTGACCCAGCTGGCCGATGAACTGGAACGGCTGGTGCGGCGTTTTACCCTGGAGGAGACCATTGAGCTGGTGGAAACCGTATGAGTGAGGCTCGTCGTTTCCTGCTCATGCAGGCTGGTAGCAGAAGGTATGCAGTGCCGCTTGAGCAGGTGGCGGAGGTCAGTGAACTACGTATCCTGTCGCCGGTACCCCGTGCCCCGGTCTGGTGCCTTGGCGCTACCCGTTCTGCCGGGGTGGTGGCAGCAGTGGTAGACCTTGCCTGGTATCTGGGGGAAGAACCGGAAGCTGCACCGGAGAAACTGGTGGTGTTGGACCTGCGTCTGGGGGGACTGGCACTACAGGTTGGTCAGATTTCCAGCGTCATACTGGAAGCACCGGTCAGGCTTGAACAGGACAGCTATGGAACCTGGCTGATGACGCCTGATGTAAAGGCAGAGCTTCTGGATGCCAGAGAATTGGTGCAAGAAATCTCAGCCGCAATGTCCCGCTAATCTTTGAATATCCCCCACCAACGCCTCAATATCGCTTTCCTCCGTTGCCCATGAACACATCAGGCGGGCACCGCCTGCCCCGATAAAGCTGTAAAAATGCCAGCCCAGTTGGTGCAGCGCTTCAATCAGGTTCTGCGGCATGCTGACAAAGACTGCATTGGCCTGTACCGGAAACATGAGTTCAACCTGTGGTATTGCCCGAAGCTGATCTGCCAGGGTTTGGGCGCAGCGATTGGCGTGGGCTGCCCGTGTGAGCCATGCATTGTTTTGCAGCATGCCGCTCCAGGGTGCTGCCAGAAAGCGCATCTTTGAGGCCAACTGTCCGGCCTGTTTGCAGCGATAATCAAACTCATCTGCCAGATCCTTGTTAAAAAAGACCACCGCCTCTCCCACCGCCATCCCGTTTTTTGCCCCGCCAAAGCAGAGCAGATCCACCCCTGCACGCCAGCTGATATCGCCAGGGTGACAGCCCAGTGAGGCCACGGCATTGGCAAAGCGGGCGCCATCCATCTGCAGGCGCAGGCCGTGCTGTCTGGCAAAAGCACCTGCTGCAGCCACTTCCGCAGGGCTATAGACAGTGCCCAGTTCTGTTGCCTGGGTCAGACAGAGCACCCGTGGTTTGGGATAGTGGATGTCGGAACGCCTCGTAATCAGCTGCTCAACCGCAGCAAGGTCAAGTTTGCCGTCAGCTCCAGGGGCCGTCAGGATCTTGGTGCCGTTGGAGAAGAACTCCGGTGCCCCGCATTCATCGGTCTCAATATGGGCCAACTCATGGCAGATCACGCTGTGGTAGGACTGGCAGAGCGAGGCCAGGGCCAGAGAGTTGGCTGCCGTGCCGTTAAAGACGAAAAACACCTGGCAGTCGGTCTCAAAAGTATCCCGAATCAGGCTGCAGGCTTTGGCGGTCCAGGGGTCGTCACCATAGGAGCTGACAAAGCCGGCGTTGGCCTCTGTCATGGCCTGCCAGGCCTCCGGACAGATCCCTGCGTAGTTGTCACTGGCAAATGCAAGATAGTTGGGCACGGCATGCCTCCGGGGTGATGCAGATTGCGGCATCAGTTGCCAAATTAATAAGCATGTTTTCTGGGGCTGGTGCGATTAAGTGCATCAGGCCCGAATTGATCTTGTTTGTAACGCATTGTAATCAAATGCAAAATAACTGCAACTGAATTTGTGTTCATTGTTGGCACGCTTACTGTTACAGCAATGCTACCAACGGCGCATTTTAAACCCGCTTAATGCAGGTGCCAATCATCCCATAGGAGGAATAATTATGAAATCAGTTCGCAGCATGATCCTGGCAGCAGTCCTGACCCTGACCTGTGCATCAGCAGCCCTGGCAACACCATCAGGTCAAATCTGGATTCCGTCGACCGACGCCAAAGGCTTCAAAGAGGTCAACATCAGTATTGATAACTACATCCGTATGTCCCACGCAGCCGACGCAAAGTCTAACTATTATGATGCTGGTGTGACGGTAGGTGTGTCTCCACTTGAAAAGTTTAAGGTTGAAGTTGGGGTTGATTACTATACTGATAATTTGAATGTTGGTGGTTCTTCAACCGCAAGCGCCCATCCAATTGTTTTTAACTTTAAAGGGGCTCTTCCAGAGGATGCCTTTTTCAAAGGGATGCCTGCTTTTGCAGCAGGTATGTTTGGCATCGGTACTTTTGACAGA
>DAIQQT010000198.1:0-5592 GCA_036786685.1 Trichlorobacter sp. | reverse complement strand
AAGTGAATCATCAATCAGAAAGGCTGGAGGCCTGAAATCAGGGAATTCTGCTCCGGCACTTCCAAGGATACGCAGCTTCATTGCTCAACCTCCCTGTTCATAGCTGATATTGCATTACAGAAACCGCTCTTTTAATTGCCGGATTATTTACGTTCAGGGATATCTCTCGCACAGCCTTCTCCACACAGACTAGTATTAAAGCAATTGACAGACAGGGCAAAAATGGGTTCCCCGCTGACCAAGCCGTTCTTTTACTACCAAGGCACCACAAGTAATGCACGGCTTACCTCCTCGGCCATAGACAGCTACCGGAAACGAGCCTGCCTCAAAAACCCCATCTATATTGGCACCTTTAGCCCTGACAGCCTGGGTTATCACACTATGCAGGGCATCATATAGACGATTAGCCTCTTCAGTTTTCAGATCAGATGACAGCTTCAATGGATGCAGCCTGGCCCGAAACAGTGTCTCGTCAGCATAGATATTTCCAAGACCAGCCACAAATGACTGATCCAACAGTAATGGCTTCAACTGCCTCCGCAAACCGGATAAACGCTCCAGAAACATCTCCCGTTGAATCAGTAACGCATCTGGTCCCAGCTTTACGGTAACCTCACACGGATTACCTACCAGCCAGACCCGGCCAAAGGCACGGGGATCATCAAAACGAAGTGCAAGACCTTGATCAAGTAACAATACAAATCGTGTATGGCGATCTTCAGACAGATGCTCCGGCACCAGAAACAGACGACCAGTCATACGCAAATGCAGAGCTAACCAGCTCTGTTTTGCAGAATGGGAATCTTGAAATAGAAAGAACAGATACTTACCATGCCGCATAACAGCACTGCATACAGTGCCAGTAAGTGTTTTGACAAGAGAGCACTCATCTCCGTCCACAACTGAATTGCGTAGAATACGAACCGAACGGACCCGCCTTCCAATCAATGAAGGAGTGTTGCGTGTCAGGCATTGTAAAACAGACTCAACCTCTGGCAGCTCTGGCATTATTTACTCTTTGCTGTATAGACACCATCCCAGTCAGTTGGCGGAGGTGTTTCAAGATAGTCTGTACAACGGCTGCTATAGAGCCTGGAAGGGCCATCTGAATAATCAGTCACCAGTTGATCAAAAATCAGCTGTGCTTCCGCAAACTGTTGCGAACGGTATTTTTCAAGTCCCTCTTCAAACCGCGGCAACAGTTCAAGGTTGGTAATCATCAGCTCATACATCACAATCGGCAGATGTTTGCCTTTCACCCGCACTCGGTCAACTTCGCGGAAGGTAAAACGACCGCTACTTACCTGTTTGTGGGTGTCTTCGCTGACCAGAATATGAGAGCCATAATATTTGTTCAGACCTTCCAGGCGGGAGGCCAGATTAACTGAATCTCCGATGGCGGTATAATCAAACCGGATATCGGCTCCCATGTTTCCGACAACCGCAGGCCCTGTGTTGATGCCGACCCCGATATCAAGCGTATGCATGCCCCGCTCTGCAAAGCCGACATTCAGCCGCTTCAATTCCTCCATCATTCTAACCGCCGCTGTACAGGCATGTTCTGCATGGCCCGGAACATCCAGCGGGGCATTAAAGATGGCCATAACCGCATCGCCGATAAACTTGTCCAGAGTTCCCTTTTCTTCCAGTACAATTCTGGTCATGGGAGACAGGTACTCATTCAAAAGCGTGACCAGTTCTGGTGGCGTCAGGCTTTCTGAAACCGTGGTAAATCCACGGATATCAGAAAACAGGATTGAAATTTCACGCTGTTCCCCACCTAACACCAGTTTATCAGGATTTTTTTCAATCTCCCGTACCAGATCAGGTGACACATAGTTGGAAAATGCCTTTTTAAGCTGACGCCCTTTTTTCTCAACCACCAGGTTACGCCATGACTCACTGCCCAGATAGGTCAGACCAAGCCCAAGCAGCGGGTAGATGATGGTCATATCCCGCAATCCCGTTGAAAAGCCCAGATAGTTTAAGGTCAAAAACAGCCCTGTAGTGCCGGCAAATGCCGCAAGGCCGGCAAAGGTGCCGGGCATGAAGGCCAAAATCAATCCAAGGAGTATCGGTAAGAGCAGGATGCAGAGCATCTCATACATCTGGGTAATACCGTCGTATTTAAGGAAACGGCGTTCAAGTGCATTGGCAGCAACCGTAGCGTGCAGCTCAACACCGGGCTGAAGGGCATCAAATGGTGTGGGACGGATATCATAGATACCGATTTCGGTTGCCCCTACAAAGGCCATTGCACCTTTCAGCTCATCTTTTTTTAACCTCTTTTTGATTACATCCACTGCAGAAATGGTCCTGAAAGAACGGGCCGGACCATAGTAATTCAGTGCCATGGTCCCGTCCTCTTGAGAGGGCACCCGTAACGAACCGATCTGCAGGCTGTCAATGCCGTAGGATTTCACCTCCAGCATGACATCACCACCCAGGTAATGACGCAACGCATTCATGGCAAGTGAGGGATAAATGTCGCCATTATAGAGCAAGAGCAGGATTGAACGCCGGTAGAGTCCATCACCATCAGACTTTGCATTAAAAAATCCAAAATTCAATGCGTTGGAACCAAACTGTGCAAGGTTAACATCAAGGTTTGAGTATTCAATCAACGGAATTGATTGCACCCCTTCAGCAACCTTCATCAACTTAACCGTGGCCCGTTCCATCTGCGCAATGGCAATAGGATCTACTGCTTGCTCTTCCTCACGAAAGAAGTAGCCCATGACAACATTACCTGATTTGGCAATTGAGCTGGCTAAAGCAGCATCTGGCACCGCAGATTGAGGCTCTGAAAAAACAATATCAAGGGCAGTGACCTTGGTGCCATAGTAAGCCAGATTTTCAATCAGTTTGCCAGTCACCTCTCGGGACCAGGGCCAGCGACCAAGTTCCTTAATACTGGCATGGTCAATGGCCACCACCACCACATCCTTGTGTGGCGTAATCGGTCCCCGTACACGAAAACGGGCATCCTTCATCCGGTAATCAAGCTGCTGCAATGCCTGAGGAGCCAGACGATATCCTAGCAAGGCAAGAATCGCGGCAAACAAACCAAAGGCAACAAAAACAATACGTTTTTTCATGTAGATAGACCTTATCTACCTATGCCGTTCAGCAAGGTCTCGGCATTACTGCGATGGGTCCCCTGGGGGTACATCCTTAGATATTGCTGAAAGCGAAGCTTGGCCTGCTCATTAAAGCCCATCTCGGCGAGGGTCTGAGCTGCGTTGAACAGTGCAAATTCAGCCTGTGGCAGTTTGGGATATTCTTCCAGCACCAGCAGGTACTCTGCCAGGGCAAGCTCCGGGTTGGAAAGAAAACGGGCATACACCGCCCCCCGTTCCATATGGGCATCAGCCCGTACTGCTTCCACTTTGGTCAGGTCCAACGCAATCTGGAACACATTCAAGGCATCCTGATACTTGCCACTGTCAGCCAGATAGTGGCCATGATTAATGTTCCAGCGGGCACAAATATCAGCAATCTTGCCAGAATCGGTCCATTCTTGGGGAGGTTCTGCAGCTGTCATACCATCAAAGAGTCCCTTTGCCTCAGCCAGCGGTGTACCCTGTTCAACTTTCACCGGCGCTGCCGGTGGCAGACCACGGGTGTTCTGAACATAGGTTGCTGAGGTCAGTGGCTGCTGACCTGACTTGCCGTCACCGGAAACCGCTACAGTTCCTTCATTACCAAAGAACACGTTGGCCTGACCTTGAGAAAGCATCAGAAACTCGGTCCCTTTAATACCGGCTACGGCAGTACCGCTCTTCACGGTCATGCCGCTCTGCCTGCCGCCAAACTTCACGACCGAGGCACGCAGTTTACCCTCAGCAAGGTTAAAAGTGCCTTCACGCTTGTTTTTGGTCAGCAGAAAACTGGTCACCTCAAACTCGGTATTATTGGACAGGGTGAACTTGCTTTTGTCATTCAACGTCAGTTCAACCCAACCTTTGGCCCCGGTTTTGATCCAGGTACCGGTGGCAATGGCAGTACCATTTGACAAAGGGGCATAGGGCACGCCTGCTTTTACCCGCATATAGGCCTGTCCTGTAAGGCCGGTAATCTTTCCAACCGGAGCCGCCAGGGCCAGAACCGGCATGAAAACAACGGCAACACACAGCATCAACAATAGTTTTTTCATGGGAAACCTCCTGAAAAGCATCGCGTTTTATCTGGATATGGTTGAGATAAGATCCACTATTTTTCAGGCAATTGTAGCAGCATTTCAGCATGAGTCAAACATTGGCAGTTAAAATATCCGGTATCAATCCCCTTGAGTATCAGCCGGTATCTGCTATTCTTGCTTTATAATAGGTGCAGTAAGGATAATCTAACCAAGTTTGGAGTACTACCATGGACCAATCTCCAGCGCCTGATATGAGCCTGCTTAAACAGCAGCTTGAATACCGCAAACGACTGATGGACAAGATCAACGAGATCCATTCTGCGGACAACCTCAACACCATTCTGCTTCATATTAAAGACAGTATTGCTGCCCTGTTTACTGCCCAGCGGATTACCATATATCTTGCTGATGCCAAGCGCAATCTGCTTATTTCCAAGGTTCTGTCCGGTTCTGAAGTCAAACAGATCGTTGTCCCGATCTCTGATGCCAGCCTGGCTGGCTACTGCGCTCTTTCAGGAACCGTGCTGAATATCAAGAACGCCTATCATGAACATGAGCTGAAGATGATCAGCCCAAACCTGAAATTTGACAGCACCTGGGATCAGAAGACCGGCTTCCTTACCAGACAGGTTCTCTGCGTACCAATGAAATTTCAGCGTACGCTGATCGGCGTAATCCAGATCATTAACAAGCAGAACGGCTCCCCCTTTGATGATACAGATATTACCTACGCCCTGGAGTTGGGCACATCGCTTTCAATCGCCATTCATAACATCTACCGCCTGCAGGTAACCACCAAGATTATTCGCCAGCGTAGCCGTTATAACTACCTGCTTGACCATAACCTGCTGGATGAAAAGGCGATTGAAAAGGCATCGGTCCATCCTGATGTTGTTAAATTTGGCCTTGATGCGGTTTTGATGCGTGAATACAAGGTTCCCAGAGAAGAGATGGCCAAGGCCCTGTCGCTCTTTTTCGGCACAGAATTCATCAACTATGAACCTGCAGCCCCTCCCATGGAAGAAGAGCTGTTAAAACGGATCAAACCTGATCGTCTGATGAAGGAATGGTGGGTTCCGTACAAAATTGAAAACGGTGTGCTGTATATCATCATGGATGACCCGACTGATCTTGGTCGTCAGGACATGATCAAGTTCATCTACCCGGAATACAAACGGATCAGCTATGTCGGTGCCTTCCGTGATGATATCCAGAGCTATATCGGCCTGTTCTATAATCGTGGTACATCAATGGCCTCAGGGGGCAGCATTGACGAACTGATCAATAAGCTGGACGCAACTGATGAGCCGGAAATAGAGCATGAGTCATCAAAAGTATCTGAACAGGACAGCGTGATTGTCCAGCTGGTCAACAAGATCATCATTGATGCGGTTCAGGGTAAGGTCTCGGATATTCATATCGAACCGTATCCCGGCAAGGAAGATGTGATT
>DAIQQT010000197.1:0-5598 GCA_036786685.1 Trichlorobacter sp. | reverse complement strand
CCTGTTCAGTGACATGCTTTTCATCGGCCCGTTTCAGCAGGGCATAGAGCGGGCTGCTGCCGCACTGTTCAATCAGCTCCACCAGATCTTCAATCAAGATGAACTCTTTGTAGCGCACCTTGACGGTCATAATGCTGCGCTGATTGTGGGCGCCAAACTGCGACAGCTCTTTACTGCAGGGACAGAGCGAGGTGACCGGCACCTTGACCCCCAGCACAAAGTCCAGCTGATCACCGCTCAGGCAGGCATCAAACTCGCAGGTGTACTCCATCAGGCTGCGGGCCCTGGAAACCGGGGCCGCCTTGTCAATAAAGTAGGGGAATTCCACCCGCAGGTGGGCGGTCTCTGCCCCCAGTTTCTGACGCATCTCCTGCAGGATCTCCTCCAGCCGGTCCAGGGCGATCTGTTCCCGGTGGCGATTAAGGATCTCCACAAAGCGGCTCATGTGGGTGCCTTTAAACTGGTGTGGCAGATCCACATACATATCCACGGTGGCGATGGTGTGCTGCAGAGAACGATGCTTGTCCTGGACCACAATCGGGTAGGAGATATTCTTGACCCCCACCTTACGGATCGGGATCTTGCGGTGGTCCCGGCTCTGCTGCAGATCTGGCATGGTTCTGATCATGGCGTATCAGCCTCCACCGCATCCTGAATTGCCTGCCAGACCGCATCCCGGCCATCTTTTGACAGGGCTGAAAAATGGATCAGCAGCGACTTGTCCATCTCCAGCCTGGCGGCAATGGCCGCGGTCTGTTTGGTTCGCTCGTTCCTGGATACCTTATCGCACTTGGTCAGTACGATAATCGGACGGCGCTGGTAGGAGCGCAACCATGCAAGCATCTGCAGATCTTCGTCCGATGGGATCCGGCGGATATCCAGAATCAGCACCACCCCTTTCAGGGACTCCCGGCCCGACAGGTAGCGCTCCATCATCGGCCCCCACTGACGCTTCACATCCAGCGGCACCTTGGCGTAGCCATAGCCGGGCAGATCCACCAGGTTAAGTGAGAACGGGACGCCGGTCACCTGAAAGAAGTTGATCAGCTGGGTCCGGCCGGGGGTGGAGCTGGTGCGTACCAGTGCCTTGCGTTCAACAATGACGTTGATCAGGGATGATTTACCTACGTTTGAACGCCCTGCAAAGGCGATCTCCGGCAGGTCAACCGGTGGATAGTCAGCCGGTTTAACGGCGCTTTTAATAAACGTTGTCTGATGAATGTGCATAGTTGTGCAGTATAGGTGCTGTTACGGTTGGCGGCAAGGGATAATCCGTTTTTCAAAGCCCGGTTAGCGCCGTCTGACCTTGATGGCATCCCGTGCAAAGCTGATGATGCGAAAACCTTTCTGGGTCAGGCCATTGGCCAGATACAAAGGATTTTCCGGAAAGGTCACCCTGAAACGACCGATCCCTTCATCTTCAATATCGCTGACCCAGGTGATCTGCTGCAGCTGATCGCGGGCCGCAAAGGTCTCTTCCGGTGTGTTGACCCCTGCAACGGTTATGATGACTTTATGGGCCAGCTCTTTCATCCGCAGATTGATCTTGTCCATCAGGACCGGTACGGTTTTTTCTGCAAGGTTTTTCAGGGCAGCGTTACGGGCATCCTCGGCGTGGGGGGCAAGCCCCACTGCTTCGTCTGTTCCGGCTGCCAGCATGATCAAGCTCCCCTTGGCATCACGGGTTAAGAGGCGGTAGGTCAGGCGGACCGTGACCTTGTTGAACGGCATGTTGATCCCGTAACCAACATCATCCCCCTTGCTGGTGGAAAGGGTCGGCTCAATCCGCCCGATCAGGATGGTGTTGGATTTATAGCGATAGGCCAGGGAACGCAGGGAAAGGAAATTATCGCTCTTCATGGCCCGTTCCAGGTCAGCTGCACGCAGTGAACCGTTTCCTTCAGCCAGATCTTTTACCGTGAAGCCACGCTGAATCAGGGCGTTATTGACCGCCTCGGTAAAGGGACCGCTGTCATCATAGCTGGCTGCAGTCTTGTTGCTGGAAAGTTTGCGGGAGGGTACAAAGACCGCCACCGTGCTGTGCAGGGCCAAGGGTGAGACCGCTTCTCTGGCCTGGGATGGCTCAACGCAGGCCTTGACCCGGACACGAACAGTCTCGCTGCCCTGCTGTTCATTGATCACCTGCAGGCTGGTCACAACGCCACGGGCCTGACTGCTGATCAGATCCTCCAGCAGTACCGAGTCGGTCACCAGAGTTCTGCTTTTAAGTTCAACCCCGGCGACCTGCTCAACCGCACTCCATTTGGCCCGGCTTAACGCCTCCATTTTAGCTGATGGCAGATCCCCCCGCACCAGGGCACTTTCTCCTTCAGTTTCTACGCAGACCGGTTTTGCACAAGCAGGAGCAGCTGCAGCAATCACGAGCATCATAAGTAATGCCGATTTCAGTTCAAGGATGATATCAAGGCGGCGAGGAATTTGGTGACGCAGGCGTACACGCAGTACGTTGAGGAACCAATGACGAGCCAACGAAGAGAGCGCCTTGAAATGGAATCGGAATAGCAGATAGCTCACTTGCTTTCCCCCTTTGAACTGAAACTATCTTTAACCGAATCCCGTACGCTTTCCCAGTTGCGGCGCCACCAGCCTTTACGCTGTCCGGTTTCAGACGGCTGACCAGCGAAGCCGGCTCCGCTATTCTGGCTGCTACGGACCATGGTGCCGCTGGCAATGGAGCCGGCCACCGCTTCGCTGATAATCCGTGCGGTTGAGGTCCGTTCCTTCACCTCCTGCAGCTCAATCTCACCCAGGTCAATGGTCTCTATATCAAGCACTTCACCGGTTTTGGGATGCTTGATCACCTTGCCCTCTTTGAAGACAATAAAGCGGAAACCAGTGCGGGTACCTGTCTGGTTCCCGATATCAACGATCACCTTTTTACCTTCACGCTGCACCACATAGCCTTGCAGCGGAAAGGCCAGAATGATCTTGTCGGTGATCTGGGAAACCATGCCGGACAGGTCTGTGGCGCGCTGGGAGCGGATCTTTTCTGCAGCCAGGATGGTACCGGTTTCCACATTCAGGAGCCGGGCATTGATTTCAACACTGTTGTCCAGCTTGATCACCGTGCCGGAAACCACGGTCTGCACCCCCAGCACCCGCCCCAGGCGGGCTGTGCTGTCCCGGTCAACCAGCCCGGAAGCGCCGATCTTCTGTTCATCAATAATCTTCTTCCGCAGCCGGCGCTCCACAATCTCAAAGCGGCCTGCCTCAACCAGCCCGGTGGTAAGCCATTCCGCCACAATCTTGCCGACATCCTTGTCTTCAAAGTTACCTTCGGTCTGGAAGTCAAGCACCGCAACCTTGATCTTCTTGAAATCTGCCTGGACAGGCGAGGCCAGGGTAAGGGCAGACAGCATCACACTCACTATCACAAGGTATCGCGCAAACCTCATTGGACTACTCCTTGCCGTTGCTTTCAGTTGAGCTGGTAGACTGAAAGCTCCTTGTCATGGCCGATCACCAGAAGTGTCCCGTCAGGGGTCATTCCCATCAGATCCACCCGTTTTTCAGTGCGATAGCGCCGCAGTTCACGACCTGTCTCAGGGTCCCAGAGGATGATCAGTCCATCTCCCCGCCGACGTTCTCCGCTCACCAGTTTGCGCCCGTCGCGGCTGACCGCCAGATGCACAATCTGGTCATCATGCCCCCCCATAATACGCAGCTGGGTGCCATTTTTCGTATCCCAGAGAATGCCCTGCTTGTCGTCGCTGACCGAGACCAGCCGTCTGCCACCAGCAACAAAGGTCAGCATACGGATATCCTTGGCATGGCCGCTCAAACGACGCAGCAGCCTGCCGGAGTTCGGTTCCCAGAGCGAGATGAGCTTGTCCTTGCCGCCAGTGGCCAGCAGGTGTCCGTCCGGGCTTAAGGCCACCGCCAGGACATCATCATCACTTTTCACTGTTCGGCTCCGGTTGTTGGCAATATTCCAGACCCATGACTCCTTATTATCTAAACCGATGGCCAACTGCTGCCCGGAGCGGGAAAACTCAATGTCGGTAGGTTTTTCTTTGACCTCAAGTGATGCCACCTGCTGCTGGCGGCTGATGTTCCAGACCGTTACCCGTTTGTCCTTGCCTGCTGAAGCCAACAGCCTGCCGTCGTGGCTTATATCTACGGCAGTTACCTCGCCTTTGTGGGCCGGCAGCATAAACAGTTGCTGTCCGGTTTTCAGATCCCAGGCCATGATCCTGCCATCATTGTCTCCGGCAGCAACCATTTTCCCGGTGGGCGAAACTGCCAGACCGGTCAGTGATTCTTTCTGGGCAGGGAAGGTCATGACCGAGATCAGACCACTCAGGATCTGCCCCTGCTCAGCTTGCCGTTTGCTGCGCTCAGCAGCCTCTTTTTCCCGTTTTTTGCGCTGCTCCTCTGCCTTGCGATGTTCCTGGTCACGTTTTTTCTGGTCGTCCTGTTCCTGCTCCAGCCGTTTGCGCTCCTCATCCTGTTGCTGCTGCAGTTCGTCCCGGCGCTGGGCCTCTTCAACAAAAACACTGCTGATCTGCTGCCCTTCCTGGATGCAGCCGCTACAGCTCTCCGTGGTAATGGTTGCCAACGCGGTCTTTTCCCGGACTTCGGTAATCGTCAGGGTGCCCTTTTCAATCCGTTCAATGGAGAGCACTTCACCGGTCTTGGGATGGCGCAGCGGCTTTCCTTCCAGAAAGATGCTGAACTGCAGGCCCGGACTGACACCGGATTGCCGCCCCAGATCAATCATCACCCGGTTTCCGGTCCGTTGCACCACATACCCCTGCAGCGGGAAATGCCGCACGATCCGGGTGGTGATCCGGCTGACCTGGTTCCGCAGACTGCTGGCTGAACCGGCCTTGATCCGGTCGGCAGTGACAATGGCGCCGGTCTCTACGTTAATCAGGCGGACGTTCAGTTCAAAGGTGTTTTCGTAATGCTGGATGGTGCCGGTCACCACGGTTTTTACCCCCAGCAGCCGCCCGATGCGTGAGGCGCTGGAAGGATCAAGCAGCCCTGAGACGCCCATTTTCTGTTCATCAACAATCTGCTGCAGCAGGCGGCGTTCGATAATTTCAAACCGTCCGGTCTCCACCAGGCTGGTGGTCAGCCATTCTGCTGCAATCCGTCCGACACCGGCAGTCTCAAAGCTGCCCTGCTGCTGAAAATCAAGCACCGCAACCTTGATCTTGCGGTATTCCGCAGCTGACACCGGCAGTGCCGATGCCACCAGCAGCCAGAGCAATGCAATGATGCTTGCCACGATACGCATGGGAGAACCCTCCTCAGGCAAAGCGCCGGAAGCGATGGATGGCTTCAGGGATTGATTTTTCTTTGATATTGCCAAAGGCCAGCCGCAGGTAGTCTTCCAGGCCGGGACCAAAGACCTCACCCGGCAGGGTCAGGATACCGGCATCAATGGCCAGCTTTTTAGCCACTTCACGACCACTCTTGCCGGAGAAAGGGTGCTTGACCCAGGCAAAGAAACTGCCGCTTGCAGCCAGCCTGAAGCGGTTGCCCGGCAGACTGAACTCCTCGGTAAACAGGTTGTGGCGGAAGGTCATCATCCGCCGGTTCATATCCACCCACTGATCAAGGTGATCCAGC
>DAIQQT010000196.1:0-5604 GCA_036786685.1 Trichlorobacter sp. | reverse complement strand
TCACGCAACTGGACGAGACGGCAAGAGGCGGCAGCAATCGCCTCGCTGACCTCCGTTTGTGGGTTAGCAGGAAAGGGGAAGGTTTCAAAGCAGGAAGCAGCGTTGTAGGTGGGGTCGTTACCCACGCCATGCCATGAACAGGTTGCCAGACTCCACAACTCGTGAATGCGGGAATGCAGAATACCAAAGGTAACGTCTGATTCAGAAGCGATCACATAAAGTCGGGAATCCGGCAATACTGCGGCATCAAGCCAGACAAACAGCCGGTGTTTGGCAACCCGTGGAGTGGCAATATAACGCGAAAGTGGTGCGAGGGCCTTACGCAAATCTTCACCAGACCGACGGTGCAGCCACCATTTTTCTGTAGTTCTCGACTCACGGTTTACTGAGCGCGCTGGCTTGATAATCTTGATCGAGTACTCAAAAGGGGCCTCGTACAAGCTCGCATCGGATTCAGAAAGCCCACTGAAGTCAATAATCCATGTGTCTGATGGACGACGCGTAACATCCATTCCGTTAGCCCAAGGGCGCACCACGTTGCTATTCGAGAGTCCGTTGGGATTCTGAGGCAATGAAAGCCAGCTCCGAGCAAGATCGCCCGTGATGTCAAACGGCCCTCCCTTTTCTGAGCCTTTGAATGCTATCCCCGCATTCTCCGCCAGCGGCCTGGCCTGTGTCAGGTCAAGCCCCCCAACTTCTGATGGCGCGGTCAGATCAGTATATATCTGGCTTACCGGTTGCCCGTTCAGCAGCACCCCAGCCCGCTCTGCTCCACTATTAAAGCAGACCAGGCTAACCCGTACTGCCGCTCCTTCATTGATCCAGGGTTCATCTGACCAGGCGTTAATGATCTGCCCGGTTTCGGCAATCCGTTTCAGCACCTCACGGTTACTGCCGCCCCGGATGCTGTTGGTGGCAACCAGACCGGTTCTGACACCGACTGTCCTGGCCTTTTCAAACCAGTAGGTGACCAGATCAGCCCCACCCGGCACCCTGCCCTTGTAGACCTTCCGCAGGGTGGTGACATACTGCTCACCCAACTCGCCCAGCATCTTTGAACCGCCCAAAAATGGCGGGTTGCCCACAATGACATCCGCCTGGGGCCAGACTGCTTCTGTACCGTCATCATTCAACAGTGCATCGCGGTTTTCAATCTGGTTCATGGTTTGCAAAATCGGCTTGGTGTTGTAGGCCATGCCGTGCTTGATCATCCATTGCAGCTCACCAATCCAGATGGTGACTCTGGCCAGCTCAGCAGCATACTCATTGATCTCAATCCCCATAACGTTCCAGGGGCCAGCATGGAACAGGAATTCTGGGTGGAAGCCAAGCGATTCGGCTTCGAGGGTTACCTGATGTTCCAGATCTTTGAGGGAGATCAGTGACAGATACAGAAAATTGCCGCTTCCACAGGCAGGGTCAAGCACCCGCAACGCCTTAAGACGGTTGAGAAAGCTGCTGTAAATCCCATGGGCCTGTCTGAAGTTGTCGTCTTGAGCTTTTTTTGTTTTGGCGTTTCTCGATTTCTCCAGCAGTGGCAGTATTGCGGTTTTGGCCTGTTCCCATTCTGCAAGCAGCGGATCAATCACGACCGGCTGCACAATCCGCATAATTGATTGTCGATCTGTGTAGTGTGCCCCTAACTGACTACGCTTGGCAGGATCAAGGCCTCTCTCAAACAAGGTACCGAAGATACTCGGTTCAATATCAGACCAGTCAAGACGGGCTGCAGTCAGGGCCAACTTAAGCCCTTCAGCGTCCATTGCCAGGGCGTCGGCATCGTCAAACAGCCCGCCGTTAAACCAAGGGATTTCATCAACGCCAAAAAAGCCACCGCTTTTCATGGAGCTAAACAGATCTCCAGCCATCTTCTCAAAGCGGGAAGAGTCTTTAACACAGGACTCAAGCATTCTAGTGAACAGCTGGCCAGGCAAAATTCCTATGTCCTCAGCGAACATAGAGAAGAGTAATTTATTGATGAAGTGAGCTACCCGCCGACTGGTATAGCCTTGGCCATGCAGACGCTGGGCAAGCGAAGCAAAGGACTCGGCAGCCCGAGCTGTGACCATTTCCCGTGTGGTGCCTGGCTTAAAACGCTCCGGCTCGGTGAAAAGCCAGACAAGTTTTTGCCGTACATCCGGCTTTTCCAGATCTTCGATTGCAATGGTGTGGATGTCCTGAACCGTGTTGGTCCAGTTTGTGTGGATGATGATGGTCTCCATGTCGGAGACGACCAGCAGGGGTGGGTTTTCCAATGCGATGGCGTAACGCTGGATCTGGGCAAAGGCGGCGTTCAGGTCTTTGCGCTTGCCTTTGTATTCCCAGGCAAAGCAGCCCTTCTTCCAAACATCGGCCCACCCTTCCCCACCACCGGTCTTACTCGCGCCCCGTTCAAATGTAAATTGCTCGCCCGTTGGATCTGCTTCTGCCGGTGTCGGGTGACCGATCAGGCGACATAGGTCTATGAAGTGCTCTTGGGAGGCAGATCGCTCTTTGAGGGTTGAAGCTTTCCATTTTTCTATAAACTGACGGGCTATCATTTCACCTCTTTTCAGTGATTTCCTGAACTCCCATTGCGGTTGTGGGTTGTTCTACTGACAGATGCCTTTTTAGCTTTTCTAGCCTGCTCTTCGACGTTGATGTACTCTAATGTATGTGCCCGATTCAGATGCTGCCGATAGACCCAGACCCGTCCTGTCACCATCAGAGACCTTCACGGTTACGGTTTTTTACAAATTGCATTTGGTAGTTGTATCAACAACAGCTCCTCTGGCCTTCAACTCATCACAACTTACTGAACTGGGAATATCACCATACTGTTGCTTGGAGGTATCAAACCCATAGGCACGTTTGAAATAGGCACCGGTTATGTCAGCCCCCCTGAAATCGGCTCCGCTCAGATCAGCATTTATGAACTCGACCGCATATAAAACCGCATGCGCGAATTTCGTCCCTTGAAGCTTTGCACCTGTAAAATCAGCATAGGTGAGGTCAGCATAGGAAAGATCCACGTTATTGAGTACAGCGTCCGCAAATGTGCTCATCTTGAGCTGAGCGCCGATCATTGATGTGTTTTTTATGGATGCTTTTTCGAATTTACCCTTCGACATGTTGACGCGATCCATCTTTGTGCCACTTATCACAGCATTCCTTACTCTCGGATTATGGGCATATGCTTTTGTAAAGTTTGCATCCTCAATTTGAGCATTATTGAGAATTACCTCATCAATGCTTGCTTTTTCAAAATTAGTCCTGACCAGTCTGGCTCCAGTAAAATTGCATTCGCCGCAATCGTTAATACTGGCATCCGTGAGATCGGAATTTATAAATTTAGAACCGTCCATTTTTATGTCAGCCAGTTTTGCGCCAATCAGGCTCGTGTTTGAAAGGTCAGAGTTTTCACCTTTGCCTGTCGCCCTCATGGCCTCAAGATCGGCTGCACAGCTCAGTGACGAGCTTAGGCACAGGACCAAGCCTGCAAGGATTGGTTTCATAGTGTTCTTCATGGATTATTTCTCCTCACGGGGATGTAACGGACACTGATGTCCCAAAAGCATGATCCTTCACTTCTTTATACTACTTGCCAATTTTTCATCTTCAAGTTCAGCAAGCAATGCAAGATGCTCTTTCGCAATTTCCAAATACTCTTTTGCACATCCGTTAATCTCTGGATGTTGAGCGCAAAAGTCAGCGACATAGGGTCTAAAAGGGGTTTTGAGACTGAGGCCGGATCTAAATTTAGCATCTAAATCAGCTTTTTTTCTTGCCGATTCAAGTATGCGGTTCTTCTCGTCCTGTTCTTCTGGTGAAAGCTCACGCACACTCTTGATAGGCTCTGGATCTATAGCTCCAATTTTTTCAATCGCTATACCACTCACCCAAATGATAGGAGCAATGGGATTATCAAACTTGCTAGCAGCACCAACCTGCATTCCTCTACCAACATCTCGCGCTGTTGTGGAACAACCAGAAAGAGTTAAAGAGACAAGAGTGATCAAACCCATAATTTTATAATTCACAGTAACTCCAGATGAAAATACCGCTTAGTTTGTTTCGATGCAGACCTGATTAACAAAAACACCTGCCCCACTCATTTAAGCAGCTCTCTTCTTAAAATACTCATCCAGCCACTTCTTACATGCTTCTGCATCACCTGCATCCGCTGCTTTTCGGGCAGCCTCATCCCCGTATTTTGTGATGATCCCAAGCTGCTTCTCGCTAAGACCAGGAATGGAAGATTGCACTGGTTTATCTGAAGATCCCCCGGCTTCCCTGACTCTGAACAATATCCGGTCTGCCAACTTCTTCCACGCAATATCAGGAGTACCTGCTTCAACCTTATCCAGGTACTCCTCCATTTTCTTTGTTGCTTCATAGTCGATTAGCCAGGGAGTCGTCTTTTCCAGCCACTGCAGCAGGCGTTCACCACGACTGGTCGCATGGAGTTTCCGGGACTTTACAAGAACGTACTGGCGCCTGGTGATTCCCTGCATGATAGTGGCATAGGTTGACGGACGGCCAATACCGAGTTTTTTCAGCTTATCAACCAGTGATGCCTCTGTATAGCGAGGCGGTGCCTTGGTGGTCTTTTCCTCAAGTCTGTCCTTAACCTTATCCAATACGTCTTTGGGTTGCACGTCTGGCATCTTTTGATTGCTATCGGTTGATTCATCCTTTGCCGGGGCATCAGAATTCTCTTCCTCGGCAGCCCACAGCTTTCTAAAGCCATCAAATAACATCACGCGTCCATTGGCCTTGAATGTCTCGCTGGCGCATTCAAGCAGTGCCGATGTCGTATCAAACACCGCCTGCGCCATCTGCGAGGCCATGGTTCGCTTGGCAATCAATTCGTACAGTTTTACATGATCACCTGAAAGAGATTCTTTACCAACAACAGAAGCACAGGCTGACAGAGGATGCACTCTGGTCGGCCTGATACCTTCGTGAGCGTCAGCTTGCGTGTCTTTGGATTTGTGTTCATGGGGGGAGGATGGCAGGTATTGAGCACCGAAGTCAGAGCCTATCTGGCTACGCAGGCTATCGACAAATTCAGGATCTATTCTTACTGAATCTGTACGGTGGTAACTGATCAGACCGGCTGCGTAAAGGTCCTGGGCCAGCTTCATACACTGTTCCGGAGAGATAGTGAGCTGGCTGGAGGCAGCCATTTGAAGGGAAGCTGTCTCAAACGGCGGTTTCGGCATCTCCTGCCGGTTCTTCCGGTCAACAGACATGACAGTAGCGGTAGGACAGAGAGCAAGTTTAGAGATCAGGGTTTCTGCATCATCTTTGGCCGGGATCTTACCGCCCTGGTGCCAGGCAGTAAATTTGAGCCCGTCTTTTTCGCACTCAATACCAACCAGATAGTACTTGCCGGACTTAAAAGCTGCTATCTCGCGTTCCCGCTCGACAACCAGCCGGATAGCCGGTGACTGAACCCTTCCTACCGACCAGGGTGAGCTGTCTTTTCCCAGTTTTTTGCCAGCAACCGGTGAGAGCAGGTAACCAATCAGCCGATCCCCTACCCTCCTGCCAAGAAACGCATCGTAGAGTCTCTGATTGGTGTCTTCCATCGGAACAGCATTATCTATCCCTGCTTTGACA